>JBBQAW010000041.1:0-20220 GCA_038316815.1 Burkholderiales bacterium | reverse complement strand
GCACGTGGCCCAGCGGCACGGCGGCGAGATCGACATCCAAAGCGAACTGGGCAAGGGTTCGTCTTTCAGGCTCTTGCTGCCGGCGCTGCGCGTGCGTCAGCAAGCCCCGGCGGCAGAGACCGCGGTGCCGTCGATCATTGTTTGAGGGCTGTCGGTCTCAGACGGTACAGCTCGGTCAGTTCATCGCGTTCAGTCGGGCGGCGCTCCTGCGCTATCCGTTCCCAAACCTGAGCATCGGGTTCTGCAGCGCTGGTGACACCGGTGCCTACGCGCGTCACGCGCACCAGCCACGGGCAGTTGGCGCTGGGAACGGTGCCAGCCTCAGGTTGCGCCTGCACCTGCCAGCGGCCGAAGTATTCCAGTGCTGCCACCGTCACCGGGCTGACGCCTGGTGCATTCACGCAAGCGCCTGCGGGCGTTAGGCGCGCCAGCTTGTCGACAAGCGGGCGTGGGCTGCGCGCGTAGTCGATGAGCGGCAGCCACAAGCTCATCAGCAGCAGCCAGCACAAGGCCACCCCGCCGGCCGGTAACACCAGGCTCTTCCACAGCGCGTCACGGTGGCGCCCGCTGCGCCAGCGCACCAGGGCCACCCAGGCAGCGCTGCCCGCCAGTGCCAGAAGCAGGGCCAGCCAGGAAAATTCGGGCACGAAGCCCTGCGCCAGTTTCATGATGTTGGCCGCTGGCTTGGCCGGCACGCCGGTGTGCATGGCGACGAACATGACCCAGATCATGATGGCGCAGAGCGTGAAGAAAAACATCGAGAACCAGTCGATGGCCGCGCTGGCGCTGCGTTTGAGCGTGGGCAACGCAAAGGCGGCCAGCACGGCCATGCCGGGCAGGCCCAGCATCAAGGCCCTGTCCGAACCACCCATGGCCACGTTCGCCGTCAAGGCCACTAAAACGGCGACCAGCGGTACGGCAATGTGCCTGTGCGACAGGTGCCGCCGCCAGCGCCACAGCGTCCATAGCGCCAACGGCCAGACCGGCCACAGGAACCACAGCCACTGCCGCGCCAGCGAAGGCAGGTCTTCTGCCGCCAGACCCAGTGTGCGCAGCCGCCAGCTGCCGAACCCAGCGGCCATGGCAGCCGCCAATGCGGTAGCAGCGGCGACCCAGGGGGCGAATTGCCGCGCCGCCGGCAGGCGCGATGCCAGGCACACCCCGCAGCCTGCCAGGCCAGCAGCCAGCGCCATGCTGGGCGCACCGCTGCCCGAGAGCAGCGGCAGGGCCAGCAGCACGGCCAACCTGGGTTGCCAGCGTCGATGCGGGGCCGCCGCCAGGGCGTAAAGCAGCAGAGCCATGCCAAAGAGCTGCAGCATCTCGGGCGTGGTCTCGTGGCCCAGTTGCAGCAAGCCGAGTGTGGCCATCATCGCCAGCAAGGCGCCGTCGGCGATGGCGCGTGCGTAATCGACGGGCCTGGCTTCGCCGCCGAACGCGAAGGGCAGGGGCTGGGCGGCTTCAGTGCGGGCGAGATGGAAGCTCGTGTACCAGACGGCGACCAGGGTCAGCGCCAGCAGGATGGCAAAGGGCACACGCGCAGCGAAGGCGGCGTCGACCGTCGGCGACAGCAGCCAGACGAACGCTGCGCCCAGCCAATGCGGCAGCAAAGCCGTGTCGACGGGCACACCGCCCAAGCTGGGCGTCCACCAGCTGGTGCGGCCCTCGGCCATGGCCACCATCTGCCCGAATGCAGCCAGGTCGGCATTGCGCCACGGGTCACGCCCGAACAGGCCGGGCAAGACGTAGGCCGCGCACAGCAGCAACAAGGGCACGCGCGGCATGCGGCGTGCCCCGCGCTGTGTCACCAGGGCCGGATTGGGACCACTCACGTCAGAACGCTTATGTGCGATGCATGCGCTGCAGGCAGTTCAGAAACAACAAAGGCAGCCGAGGCTGCCTTGCAAGTGCTCGGGGCGCGGGCGCCAGCGAGCTCAAGTCACTTCTTCTTGCCGAGGTGGGCAAACTTGGTGCGGAACTTGTCGACGCGGCCACCCAGGTTGTCGATGCTCTTTTGCGTGCCGGTGTAGAAGGGGTGAGTCTCGCTCGTGGATTCCACCTTCATCAGGGGCAGCTCGCGGCCGTCTTCCATCTTGATGGTCTCGCGACTTTGCAAGCACGACCGGGTGACGAACTTGAAGCCGTTCGACAGGTCCTGGAAACAGACGTCGCGGTAATTCGGATGAATGCCGTCTTTCATGGGTAGCCTCTTTCAGTTGTGGTCAGCCACGCGCGTTTGTTGAATTTGATCGCAGCGCACTTGAGCCGGGGGGGCGAAAAAACTGTGAGTGTATCTGGGCGCGCCTCAGCCGCCGCGCCTCATCATGTCGAAGAAGTCGTGGTTGTTCTTGGTCGCCTTCATCTTTTCAAGGATGAACTCCATCGCCTCGATCTCGTCCATCGGGTAGAGCAACTTGCGCAGAATCCAGCTCTTCTGCAGGATTTCCGGCTTCAGCAACAGTTCTTCGCGCCGTGTGCCACTCTTGTTGATCAAGATCGACGGGTATACGCGCTTCTCGGCCATACGGCGGTCCAGATGGATTTCGCAATTGCCGGTGCCCTTGAATTCCTCGTAGATGACTTCGTCCATCTTCGAGCCAGTGTCGATGAGAGCGGTGCCGATGATGGTCAGCGTGCCGCCTTCTTCGGTATTGCGCGCGGCGCCGAAGAAGCGTTTAGGGCGCTGCAATGCATTGGCGTCGACGCCGCCGCTCAACACCTTGCCGCTGGACGGCAGCACGTTGTTGTAGGCGCGGGCCAGGCGGGTGATGCTGTCGAGCAGGATCACGACGTCCTTCTTCATCTCGACCAGACGCTTGGCGCGTTCGATCACCATCTCGGCCACCTGTACATGGCGGGCGGCGGGTTCGTCGAAGGTGCTGCTGATGACCTCGCCGCGCACGGTGCGCAGCATTTCAGTCACTTCTTCCGGCCGCTCGTCGACCAGCAGCACGATGAGGTGCACTTCGGGGTGGTTGGCGACGATGGCATGCGCCAGCTGTTGCATCATCACCGTCTTGCCGGTCTTGGGCTGGGCCACCAGCAAGGCGCGCTGGCCTTTGCCGATGGGTGCCACCAGGTCGATGATGCGGCTGGTGATGTTCTCGTCGCCCTTCATGTCGCGCTCGAGCCTGAACTGTTCATTCGGGAACAGCGCAGTCAGGTTCTCGAACATGATCTTGTGCTTGCTCTCCTCGGGCGTGAGGCCGTTCACCCGGTCGACCTTCACGAGAGCGAAGTAACGTTCACCGTCCTTGGGCACGCGCACTTCGCCTTCAACCAGGTCGCCGGTGTGCAGGTTGAAGCGGCGAATCTGGCTGGGCGACAGATAGATGTCGTCGGTCGAAGCCATGTAGCTGGCCTCGATGCTGCGCAGGAAGCCGAAGCCGTCGGGCAGCACTTCGAGCACGCCGTCGCCGAACACCTGTTCTCCGGCTTTGGCGCGCTTTTTCATGATCGCGAACATCAATTCCTGCTTGCGCAGGCGGGCGACGTTCTCGATCTCCAGCGCTTCGCCCATTTTCAGGAGCTCTGCGACGTGCTGGGCCTTCAGTTCTGACAAGTGCATGGGGCAGCACCCTCGGGATGCAGTTCGGCCAGCATGCGTGGCATGCGGGCCTGAGCGTAAAACGCTGGTGGTGTGGCGCCGAAGCCCGCTTGGAGAGCCTTGCAAGCCGGCTTGGGGCCGGCGAGGGCAAACGCTGAGTGGCGGGGTGGCGGATCAGACGATGGCTAAATTGCAGCCGTCGTTGACAAGATTATAGATGACCGTCGATGAATGCGGTCAGTTGTGCCTTCGGCAGCGCGCCAACCTTGGTGGCGGCCAGTTCGCCACCCTTGAAGAGCATCAGGGTGGGGATGCCCCGAATGCCGAACTTCGCCGGAATGGCGCTGTTCTCGTCGACGTTCATCTTGACGATCTGCAGCCGCCCTTCGTAGGCCTTGGACACTTCGTCCAGGATCGGCGCGATTTGCTTGCAGGGTCCGCACCACTCGGCCCAGTAGTCGACGAGCACCGGCTTGTCTGATTCCAGCACGTCGGTGCTGAACGATTCGTCGGTGGTGTGCTTGATCAGTTCACTGCTCTTGGGTGCCTTTCGGGCGGGGGTGGGCGGTGCCGTTGGCTGCGGCAGGTGGGCGTAGACTGAATTCTGTCACACGGCCCCCTGGCATATGGCGGTATGGGGCGGCATGTGGTGGCATGGGGCGGCATGTGGGGTCATGCGGCAGCATGTCGTGGCCTGCTGCGCAGGCGCTGGCTATCGCCTGGCCCAGGCATGGCCCTGTTTGCCCCGGGCCGGGCGGGTTGAACTGACGTCCCTTGGACATGCTGTTCGCGCCTTCGCGAAGACGCGTTGCGGGTTGGAATCCCATGTCATGGCAACCCACGTTCCCATTCCCCCTGCGGCGGCCCGCCCGGCCGCTGTGCACATGTTCGGCCGGCTGCAACTGCTGCGCCTGTTGGGCAAGAGCGAACGCAGCATGGCCTGGCGCGTGCAAGACCCTGCGAGCGGCCAGGAACTGATGCTGGTGCTGCCGCGCGCACAGTGCCAGGACGCCGCCAGCCTGGAACGTTGGCAGGCCCAGATGCGGCAGGTTTCGCGCCTGTCACACCCTGATCTGGCTGCGGTGCTTGAAGTGGGGGTGCAGGACGGCTGGCCCTACGCCGCCTATGAGCTGTGCGATGCCGCGCCGCTGACGGAACGGCTGTCCGCCAACGGCCTGCCCGGGGCCGAGGCCGCTGCCCTGATGGCGCACACGCTACGAGGGCTGGCCTATGCGCACGAAGCCGGCATGGCCCACCACGACCTGCAGCCCTTCTTGCTGCTGGTGTCTGACAACGGCGCGCTGCGTGTGGCTGGCCTGAACGTCGCCTGCGACATGGCGGGCCAGAGCCTGTCTGCAGCGGGCGGTAGTGCCCATTTCCAGCGCGACGCCGCCGAACGTGACGTGCTGGCTGCGGGCGTGTTGCTGCATGCCTTGCTGGCTGGCCAGCCCGTGCTGGAAGAACCTGACATCGGCCGGGTCCTGCAGCGCTTGCCGCCCGTGGGGCGCGAGACCGTGCGCCTGCCCTGGACCCTGGCCCAGCCAGTGGCCGAACCCCTGCGCGCCATCGTCAACCGCGCCACCGACCGCCAGGAGCGCCAGCGCTACCGCAACGCCCGCACCCTGCTGCGTGCTCTGGAAGGCTGGTTGCAGACCTCCGACGCCAGTGGCGGTGGCCCGCTGGCGTTGCTGGCCGACAAGCTGCGCACGGCTGGCGTGCTGCCCGCTTCGCCCGGCGCTGCCGAACGGGCCGCGCGCCTGGCCTTGATGGAGGGCCAGCGCACCAATGAACTGGCCGACGTCGTGCTGGAAGACCTGGCTTTGTCCTTCGAACTCCTGCGCCTGGTCAATTCGGCCCAGGTGCGGGGTTCGCAGGTTTCGGGTGCCGGGCCGGTGTTGACGGTGCGAAGGGCCATCGCCATGGTCGGCCTGGAAGGTGTGCGCCGGGCTGCCCTGGCGCTGCGGCCCTGGCCCGGACCTTTGAACGATGAGGGCGCACAGAAGCTGGACGATCTTTTCCGCCGCTGCAAGAAAGCCGGCCGCGCTGCGATGGCCTTGCGGCCTGCGGGCTACGACGGCGAAGTCTCCTACCTCATCACACTGCTGCAGAACCTGGGGCACCTGATCGTTCAATATCACTTTCCTGACGAAGCGCAGCAGATCAAGCGCCTGATGCAGCCCACACCCCCTGTGCGCGAGGGCGAACCCGAAGAGCCCGGCATGTCAGAGGAAGGCGCGGCATTCGCCGTGCTGGGGGCCGACATCGAAAGCATGGGTGTCGCGGTCGCGCGCCTGTGGGGTCTGGGCGACAACGTTCTGGGCATGGTCCGCCGCCATGCGCTCGCCACGGCTGTGCACGCTTCCGAAGGTGACGACGAAGTCTTGCGCAGCACGGCCAGCTGCGCCAACGAAGCCCTTGACGCGATGGCGCTGCCGCCGAACCGGATGAGCAGCGGGATGCAGCGCGTGGTGCAGCGTTACGGTCGCATCCTGAACATCGGGCTGCGCGATCTGCAAGCCGCGCTGGCTGATACGCCCGCCCTGGCCGCCATGCCCATTGCCCACACCGCGCCGGCGCCGCTGGACCTGCTGGACAGCCTGCCTGCGCCGAGCCGGCCCGCAAGCCTGCGCGCCACAGCCGCCGCACGGGGGGTGCGTTGAACTCCGTCCTGCCACCTGTACGCACAGTCGGCCGCTTCGAGTTGCGCCGCGTTCTGGGCAGCGGTGCCCAGGCCACCGTCTGGTTGGCGCATGACCCGCGGCTCGACCGCTATGTCGCGCTGAAGTTGCTCGACCCGGCGGCTGACGCCCAATCTGTCAGTGAATGGCTGAACGAGGCTCGTGCCGTCAGCTGCCTGGCCCATCCGCATGTTGTGCCGGTGTTCGAAGCCGACGACGCTGCCGGGCAGCCTTATCTGGTGTTCGAGTACGTCGAAGGCCCAACGCTGCAACAGGCACGGCGCCAACGCCCTGCCTGGCCCGCACGTGAGGCTGCCAGCCTGATGTTGGGCGTGCTGGACGCATTGACTGCGGCCCACGACCAGGGCATCGTCCACCGTGACTTGAAGCCGTCAAACGTGCTGCTGGGCACCGACGGACGGCCGCGCGTGATGGACTTCGGTATCGCCGCGCGGGTGGGCGACGGCAAAGTCGCGGCCGCTGGCAGTGGCGCCATAGTTGGCACGCCGGGCTACATGTCGCCCGAGGCCGCCCGCGGCGAAGCCCCTGTGCCCGCGATGGATGTCTTCAGCGCTGGCGTGATGTTGGCTGAATTGCTGAGCGGCGCTCCGCTCCTGCGCGAGACCGACCCCCTGCGGGCCGTGCAGCGCGTGCAGGAAGAAGACCTGCTGCTGCCGGAGACCGTGCGCATCGACGACCAGCTGCGCAGCATCGTGCAGAGAGCGCTGGCGCGCGATGCCAAGCTGCGCTTCGACGGGGCGCGCGCCATGCGCCTGGCGTTGTCGGCCTGGCTGAACCCGGAGACGACATCACCCATCGAGGTGGCCCACGGAACGCTGGAATTCCTGCTGCGCCGCATGCGCCACAAGACCGACTTTCCCGCGATGTCGGATTCAGTCGTGCGCATCCAACGTGTGGCGACTTCGGACACCGAAAGCCTGGGCAGACTGTCGGCCGAAATCATGAAGGACGTGGCGCTGACGAACAAGCTGCTGCGCATGGTCAATACCGTGCACTTCGCGCAGGCCGCGGGCGGTGGCGTGGCCAGCGTCTCGCGTGCTGTGGCCCTGGTGGGCTTTGCCGGCATCCGCAACATGGCGCTGTCGGTGGTGCTGATGGAACATATGGGCGACAAGACCCATGCCAGCTTGCTCAAGGAAGAGTTCCTGCGTGCCCTGATGGCAGGCACCCTGGCCAGCAACCTGACGCCACTGCCGCGCGAGAGCGAAGAGGCCTTCCTGGGCAGCATGTTCCAGAATCTGGGCCGGTTGTTGATCGAGTATTACTTCCCCGAAGAAGCCACCCAGGTCCGCCAGTCTCTGAAAGTTGGTGCCAGCAATACTGCAGCGCGCGACATCGCCGTGCGAAAGGTGCTGGGGCTGAGCTACGACGAACTGGGTCTGGGCGTGGCCAGGGCCTGGGGCCTGCCCGAGAACCTGCAGCGCGTGATGAGCGTGCCCGAGGGCGATGTACCCAGCAAGCGGTTGTTGCCGGGCGTCAACCGGCAGCGCTGGCTGGGGCGCGGCGCCAGCGCCTTGACCGATGCCTTGCTGGCGGACGACGGTGAAGCTCAGCAGCGCGCCCTGCTGGCCGTGGCGGAGCTTTACGCACCGGCACTGGGCTTGAACGCCCGCGACGTCGTCAGCACGGCCAACGACGCCCGCAGCAAGCTCTCGCAACTGGCGCAGTCGATGAGCCTGCACATCGCACGCGGTTCGCCGGCGCGGCGCCTGATCGAAACCCCGGCGCCCAAGCCAGCAGCGGAACCAGCCGCTGAGGTGACGCTGGGTGCCGCCGGCCTGTCGGACCGCACGATGGCCCTGTCGCGCGACGAAACCGCGATGGACAGCGACGCTGTCGACCTGGCGCCCAGCGCAGCCCTTCGTACAGGCCTGACTGAAGTACAGGCCGCGGTGGCCGGTGGCCAAATGCGGCTCAACGATCTGCTGGCCCGGGTGCTTGAAACCATGCAAGCGGCGCTGAACTGCCGGTGTATCGTTTTCTGCCTGCGTGATCCGCGCAGCGGACTGCTGATCGGCCGATTCGGTCTGGGCGAGGCAGGTCAGAGCGTCAGCTCTGCGCTGCGCATCGATCCCAACCGCGCGAAGAGCGGCGACCTGTTCGCAGCCCTGTGTGCACGTGGCGCCGACACGCTAATTGCCGACGCGACGTCCGGGCCGCTGGCTCAGCGCTTGCCCGACTGGTATCGCGCCAGTGTCAACGCACCCACCTTTTTGCTGTTGCCGTTGATGCACAAGGGGGCACCTTTCGGGCTGATCTATGCCGACAAGGCCCTGGCCGGCAGTTTTTTGCTGGAAGGCGAAGAACTGAGCCTGCTGAAGGCTCTGCGGGATCAGGTGGTGCTGGTATTCGGGCGCAGCGCTGGGACTTAGAAGCCTGCGCACTTGGCGTGCAGCGAAATACGCCTAGTGCCGCCAACGAGCGTGTCGAGAATAACTCGGTTGGCTATTTTGAAAGTAAAACGCCGCAATATAAATCGCGGCGTTTTGATGGCCCTGGTGCCCTTTGCCCTGATGAAGCAGTTAGGCCTGGCGACGACGCATCACCACGAGACTGATGGCGGCCATGCCGGCGGCGAACATCGCGTAGGTGCTGGGCTCTGGAATCGGCGCGGCGATGGCGGCGAAGGTGTAGTAGCCAGTGGCTGCATTGGCCACCGAGCCGGTAACCCTGAACGAGTACATATTGCCGCCTGTGATGGCAATGTTTTGCAACTCCGACGATTCACCGGTCGCGCCTGAGGCAACGAGCGAGCCAGTGGCATTGCTGCCGTTGAATAGAGCGACCTGCATCATGTCGATGTTGGCGAAAGGTGCCAGATCGATCGATATCGTTGCGCTGGAGGCCTGCACAGCACTGACTGGCGCAGTGAAGTTCCAGAAATCGGTGAACATTCCCGGCGCACTGACCTGTACAAATGAACTGAAAGGCGTGGCGGGCGACAGCGGCATCGTGAAGGCGTAGGTGGCGGCTGATGCGCCAGCGGTACCCAGCAGGGAAGCAACAACGACAGCAAGGGGCTTCAGATTCATGTTTCGCTCCGTAAGGGCTTTGACGAGACCTGCACCCAAACACTGGCTGCAACTGGTCCGACTGTAAGCCAGTTGGGACGTCGTAGCACCCCCTGAAGTACGGGGCCCGGTGACGGGCGTTGAAGGCCACAGATGCACCGGTTTGGGGCGGTGCGACCGGGTCCGAGCGCAACAGTGCGACCTAGTGCAGTGTTCGACGCTATGTGAAACATAAAACCGCGTCTTGGGTCGCCTGGCGTCGTTACAAATCCGCGCGATGCAAAAGTGCATCGCCGTGGTTTGCGCCTAGCCAGACAACCCAACCCATCGGTTTTCTTCAGTTCCACACGGCATCGAACACTGCACTAGCGCTGCTTTGGGCGGTGGCGCGCCTGGTGGCGATGGTCACCTGCCATGACTGCCGGTCGCAAGGCCGCATGTTTCGTCTTGCGGCCTCGCACACGCTGACGCCACAGGCGGTACGAACTGGGCTTCAGGCAGTGGCGCATCAGGGCACTGACGGCCGCTTCGTCAAGCGCAAACTGAACTTCGATGGCCTCGAAAGGTGTGCGGTCCTCCCAGGCCATCTCGATGATCCGGGACACCGCGGCGGCGTCGAGCAAGGGGGGCGGCCTGGGCATGTCCGATGGTAGAGGCGGGGCGCGCTATCAGTTCAGCACTGAATTCAGCCCTGCGTTCAGCTCAGAGTTCAGCCCAGAGTTCAGCGGTGTCGATTTGCCATCCCGTTGGGGCGGGTGTCGCTAAACTGCAGATTCACGGCCACGCAGCCAGCCAGGAGCCATTCCATGCTTGTTCGCATGCTTTACCTGAGCCGATCCGTCGGACCCCAGACGACGACCATGACCAGTTCCATCCTGGCCTCGGCGCAGGGCTTTAATGCGAAGAACGGCATCACAGGCGTCCTGTGCCAGGGGCAAGGGTTCTTCATCCAGGCGCTCGAAGGCGAGCGCAGTGTCGTGAACCAGCTCTACCACCGCATCGTGCTCGACCAGCGCCACAAGGACCTGGAACTGATGCTGATGGACGATATCGAAGATCGCCGCTTCGGCCGGTGGTCCATGGCGCACGTCATGTTGTCCGACCGCGATCTGCGGGTTCAATTGCAGCACCCTGACTTCGACCCTTACGCCACGACTGGCCAGGTTTTGCTGGCGCGGCTGGACGAACTGATGGCCTCCGGCCACCCGATCAAGACAGTTGTGGCCTGAGCGGCCATACCAGCCCGATGGCCTACGAGCTTTTTTACTGGCCCACGTTGCAGGGCCGCGGCGAATTCGTGCGGCTGGCGTTGGAAGCCACAGGCGCGCCCTACGTCGACATCGCGCGTGGCAGCGACGAAGCCGGCCAAGGCCTGCCAGCGCTGCTGCGCGGCCTGGCTGACCCCGGCGACCCGCAGTGCCCTCAACCTCCGTTCGCACCGCCCTACCTGCGCGACGGCAAGTTTGTCGTCGGCCAGACGGCGGCCATCCTGCAGTATCTGGGCCCCGAGTTGAAACTGGTGGCGCGCAGCGAACAGGCTCGGGTGTGGACGCAGCAGATACAGCTGACCATCGCGGACATGGTGACCGAGGCTCACGACACGCACCACCCCATCGACGGCAATCTGCACTACGAAGACCAGAAGCCTGAATCCAGGCGCCGTGCGCTGGCATTCTGCAGCGCGCGCATGCCGAAATTCCTGGGCTGGTTCGATCACATCGTCAAGCAAAATCCGGCGGGGCCGCGCTGGCTGGTGGGCGGCAAGCTCAGTTATGCCGACTTGTCGCTGTTCCAATTGGTCGAAGGTCTGCGCTACGCTTTCCCCAACGCCACGCAACGCGCGCTGCGCGGCAAGCCGTCCCTGCGTGATCTGCACGAACGCGTGGCCGCACTGCCGCGCGTGGCGGCGTACCTGGCCAGCGAAAGGCGCATTCCTTTCAACGAGACGGGCATCTTCCGCCGCTACCCGGAACTGGACCTGGTCTAAGCCGGGTGGCGCGTGAACGAAAGTTGACCGAGCGCAACTCGCGCGCGGCCGGACGGTCGCAGCATGTGTATGTGCTGTGCGCTTTGCGCTTTGCGCTTTGCGCTTTGTAAACCGCAGCTCGCAGACTGCGGGTTCCAGAAGATGACAGCGCCCCACTTCCGAAAGACGCTCGATGACATCCGATCTCACCGCCGGGCAGCGCGCGCTGCTCGAAGCCGCTTTGGTGCAGCGCCAGCACCAGCTGGACCGCCGCCTGGCCGAACATCACGAAGGCCTGTCGCGCGTGGCGCACGCCCGCGAGGTGCTGCTGCAGGACGGTGACGACGCGCCGCAACGCGCGAACGCCCGCGTCACCGATCTGGCAATCACCGACATCGAGACGCAAGAACTTGGTGCTGTCAGCTTGGCTTTGAAGCGGGTGCACGATCTTGACTACGGCTTCTGCACCGACTGCAGCGAAGGCATCCTTTTCGACCGGCTCAAGGTTGAACCCTGGGCGCTGCGCTGCGTGGCCTGCGAGTCCGCTCGCGAAGCCCGAGCGGCAGGGCGATAGACCGCACGGCGCGAGCCATCTCAGCCTGTCCCTCCAGTTCACCTCACTTCACCAGGACCCACCCCTTGACCCTGTTCCACGCCGTCGTTGCCATCGACCATCACACCGCGGAGATATTGCAGTTCGACCAAGAAGCCGTGCACGCTCAGAAGGTGAAAGCGCACAGCCATCTCACCAAACAACGCGGTAGCGAAGTGCGCACTGAACACGAATTCTTTGGCGAGGTCTGCGGCGCTTTGGTCGGTATCGGCGAAGTACTGGATACCGGCCCTGGCACCGGCATCAGCGACTTCGAGCACTTTGTCAAAAAGCACCGCCCGGAAACGGCCAGGCAAGTGGTGGCCTACGAGACCTCCGACCATCCGACCGAAGCGCAATTGGTGGCCATGGCGCGCAAGTTCTTTCTGAAGTACGACCGCATGTCAGGCACGCCGACGCTGACCTGATCGCTGACCTGATCGCTGACCTGATCGCTGACCTGATTGCAGGTCTGCCAGCCTGCCCGCCGGCCTGTACGTTCACAGCGGCAGCCGCAGCTGCCGTGTCCCTTCGCCTGTGCGCTCACCCACCACGAAGCCCATGTCCTGCGCCAGTGCCAGCATCCGCTGGTTCTCGGCCAACACTGTCGCCGTCAGTGCCTGCGTGCCACGGGCGCGCTGGTGGCCGGCTAGCTTGCGCAGCAGGCGTTCACCCAGACCGCCGCCTTTCAGGTCCGAGCGCACGACGATGCCGAATTCGGCCTCGATGTTGTCGGGGTCGGCCACGGCGCGCGCCACGCCCAGGGTTTCGCCGGCCTCGTCCAGCGCAATGAAGGCCATCTCGCGTTCGTAGTCGATCTGCGTCAGCCGGGCGAGTTCGCTGCGCTCGATGCTGCGACGGCTGTAGAAGATGCGCATGCGCACGTCCTCGGGATCCAGGCGTTCAAGGAAGCGCCGGTGGCGATCTTCATCGTCGGGCCGGATCGGGCGCACCAGAACCTGCTGGCCCTGCCAGTCCCAGGTTTCTTCCAGCTCGGCGGGGTAGGGCCGGATCGCGAAGTGCGCGGCACCGCCAGGCGCGCTGGCGTTCACCAGCACGCGCGCATCAAGCGCGATCACGCCCTGCGCGTCGGCCAGCAGCGGGTTGATGTCGAGTTCCACCACCTCGGGCAGCTCGGCCAGCAGCCTGGACACCGCAATCAGCGTGTCGAGTACCGCTTGCATGTTCACCGGCGGCACGTCGCGCCAGCCGCGCAGCAGCCGGGCAATGCGGGTGCGGTCCACCAGCGCCTGGGCCAGGGGCTGGTTGAGCGGGGGCAGGGCCAGCGCGCGGTCCGCAATCACTTCGACTGCGGTGCCGCCCTGGCCGAACAGGATGACCGGGCCGAACTGCGGGTCCAGGCTGGCGCCGACGATGAGTTCCTGCGCCAGCCTGCGCTTGACCATCGCTTGTACTGTGAAGCCTTGCAGCGCTGCGCCGGGTTGGTGCGCGCGCACCCGCTGCAGCATGGTGGCAACGGCAGCGCGCAGAGCCTCCTCGTTGCCCAGGTCCAGCATCACGCCGCCAGCGTCGCTCTTGTGCGAGATGGCATTCGACAGGATCTTCAGAGCCACCGGCCAGCCGATGGCCTGCGCTGCGGCCACTGCGTCGTCGGCGTCCAAGCCAGTACAGCGTGTTGCCGCCACCGGCACGCCTGCAGCGGCGAGTACGGCCTTGGCTTCGGGTTCGCTGAGCATTTCGCGGCCCTCGGCCAGGGCCAGCGCAATCACCGCGCGCGCAGGCGCCAGGTCGGCTGCTGTCGTGCCAGCGTTCGCGGCGTCGGCCGGCGGCGCTTCCATCAGTTGTGCCTGGTTGCGGCGCCAGGTGGCGAGCATGGCGATGGCGGCCACGGCCTGCTCGGGGGTGTCATAGCAGGCCAGGCCGGCGCTCTGGAAGCACTGGCGCGCTTCGGCCACGGCCTCGCCGCCCAGCCAGGCGCTGACCACGCGCGCCGCCTGCGGCTGCAGCAGCGGCGCCAGCGCCTGGGCAATGCGGACGCTGGGCACGATGGCCGTGGGCGCGTGCGTGAACAGCAGCATGCCGGCATCGCGGTCTGCCAGCAGGGCCTGCAACGCGGCCAGGTAGCGCGCTTCGGGCGCATCGCCGATCAGGTCCACCGGGTTGCCGTGCGACCAGTTGGCGGGCAAGGCCGCGTCCAGGGCCGCGCGGGTGGCGTCAGACAAGGGCGCCAGCGTCAGCCCGGCTGCGGCCACGGCGTCGGCTGCCATCACGCCAGCGCCGCCGCCGTTGGTGACGATCGTGACGCGGTCGGCGGCGATACCGCTAGAGACAGCGGGCGCGCCGCCGGCCAGGCGGTCCAGCGTCAGCGCGGCGTCGAACAGTTCCTGGAGCGTATCTACGCGCAGCATGCCGGCGCGCCGCACCGCAGCGTCGAAAACCGCGTCAGAACCCGCCAGTGCGCCGGTGTGCGAAGCGGCCGCAGCCTGCCCCTGCGCCGACCGACCGGCCTTGACCAGGATCACGGGCTTGTTGCGTGCCGCTGCACGTGCGGCCGACATGAACTTGCGCGGGGCGCTGATCGATTCGATGTACAGCAAGATGGCGCGGGTTTTGGCGTCGCTGGCCAGCCAGTCGAGCATGTCACCGAAGTCGACGTCGGCGCTTTCGCCCAGCGAGACGAAGTGCGAGAAGCCCACGCCGCGCCCGCGCGCCCAATCGAGCAGCGCGGTGACGAGCGCCCCCGACTGCGAGACGAAGGCCAGTTGCCCGGGCGCCGCATCGACGTGCGCGAAGCTGGCGTTGAGCCCGATGTGTGGCGAGAGCAGGCCCAGGCAGTTGGGCCCCAGGACGCGCAGCAGGTGCATTTGCGCTGCGTCCAGCATGGCCTGTTTCTGCGCCGGGCTGAGGCCAGCGGTCAGTACCACGGCCGCGCGCGTGCCGCGGGCGCCCAGCGCGGCGATCAGAGCCGGCACTGTGTTCGGCGGCGTGCAGATCACAGCCAGCTCGGGCGCGGCGGGCAATGCTGCGACATCAGCGTAGCAAGCCGCGCTGCCCAGTTGGCGGTACTTGGGGTTGACTGGCCACAGCCTGCCGCCCTTCGTGTGCGTGTACGTGCCAGCGCACAGGTTGTGCCAAACCGTGCCGCCGACACTGCTGGGCCGCAGTGAGGCCCCGAAGACGGCCACCGAGGCCGGATCGAACATGCAATCTAGATGACGGATGCTCATTCCGCGATGATGAACTCATGGTCTGACACCTGAATTGCTGCACTCCGGATGTTGGCCAGGCGCTTACAGCGGGTTTCGCTGCCGGCAGCAGCGACCGCACCGCAGCCACCCCGGCGCTGCAAGTGCGGCTAGGCCAAGGGAGTCACCCTGCAGCCATGCTGGCGTGGCTTTCCGCCATATCGCGCGGCGCACTGTCAAGCTGACAAATGTTCTGTGCCAGGTCACCCTTGGGGCCTTGCGTCAGTTCGTATTCGACCCGACCGCCTTGTTTGAGCGTGCGGAACCCTTCCATCTGCACGGCAGAGAAGTGCGCGAAGACATCGGCCCCGCCACCTTCGGGTTCGATAAAGCCGAAGCCCTTGGCATCGTTAAACCATTTCACCGTTCCGACTGCCATCGCACACCTCCAAAAACCTCATGCTCGTGCTGAATTCTCGACGGGGGAAGCGGATGTGTCAAGAAAAATGTACAGTTTTGAGACGAAAGTGATGTCAATAAAAGTTGACACACTCAACCGCGTCTTGCTGAAGGTCAAGGCCGCTGGCACTGTGAATTCCACGTCTGCGCGTCGTGATGGCAACTCGATAGAATGTCTTATGCCTGATGAACAGCCCCCGGCGCCTCCCGTGCCTCCCGCACCGCCCAAGACGGTGCAACCACTCCGCGAGGGAGGCAGCGGTGCTGTCGTGGCGGAGCGCAAAGCGGCACGAACGCAGCCTCCAGCCATGTACCAAGTGGTGCTGTTGAACGACGACTACACCCCGATGGAGTTCGTCGTCATGGTGCTGCAGCACTACTTTCAGCGTGACATCGATGCTGCCACGCACATCATGCTGAAGATTCACCACGAAGGACGCGGCGTTTGCGGCGTCTACCCGAAAGACGTCGCCGCGACGAAAGTCGAATTGGTGCTGACCGCCGCACGTCGCGACGGTCACCCCCTGCAATGCATTATGGAGGCCGCATGATCGCGCAAGAGCTTGAAGTCAGCCTGCACATGGCGTTTGTCGAGGCGCGCCAGCAGCGCCACGAGTTCATCACCGTCGAGCACTTGCTGATGGCGTTGCTGGACAACCCGTCGGCCGCCGAGGTGCTGCGCGCCTGTGCGGCCAATATTGAAGACCTGCGCAAGAGCTTGTCGACCTTCATCAAGGAAAACACGCCCACGGTGGGCGGCAGCGATGAAGTAGACACCCAGCCCACGCTGGGTTTTCAGCGCGTCATCCAGCGCGCCATCATGCATGTGCAGAGCACCGGCAACGGCAAGAAGGAAGTGACTGGCGCCAACGTGCTGGTCGCCATCTTCGGCGAGAAAGACAGCCACGCTGTCTACTACTTGCACCAGCAAGGCGTGACGCGTCTGGATGTCGTCAACTTCATCGCTCACGGCATCAAGAAGAGCGACCCGCCTGAACCTGCCAAGGGCAACGACAGCAGCAGTGGCAGCAGCAGTGGCGAAGGCGAGAAGGAAGACGGCGCCGCCGGCGACGGCAAGTCGCCGCTGGACCAGTTCACCCAGAACCTGAACGCGCTGGCCCTGCAGGGCAAGATCGATCCGCTGATCGGCCGCGAGCATGAGGTTGAGCGTGTCATCCAGGTGCTGTGCCGTCGTCGCAAGAACAACCCGCTGCTGGTGGGTGAAGCCGGTGTTGGCAAGACGGCCATTGCCGAAGGCCTGGCCTGGCGCATTACCGAAAAAGACGTGCCTGAAGTGCTGGCTGACGCCACGGTTTACAGCCTGGACATGGGCGCCCTGCTGGCGGGCACCAAGTACCGTGGCGACTTCGAACAGCGCCTGAAGGGCGTGCTCAAGCAGTTGAAAGACCAGCCTGGGGCCATTCTGTTCATCGACGAGATTCACACGCTGATCGGCGCCGGCGCAGCCAGCGGCGGTACGTTGGACGCCTCAAACCTGCTCAAGCCCGCGCTGAGCAGTGGCGCGATGAAGTGCATCGGCGCCACCACCTTTACCGAGTACCGCGGCATCTTCGAGAAAGACGCGGCACTGTCGCGGCGCTTCCAGAAGGTCGACGTGGTCGAGCCCTCGGTCGAGCAGACGGTTGAAATCCTCAAGGGCCTGAAGACGCGTTTCGAAGAACACCACAGCGTCAAGTACACCGTCAGTGCGCTGCAGGCAGCGGCTGAACTGTCGGCCAAGTACATCAACGACCGCCACCTGCCCGACAAGGCCATCGACGTCATCGACGAAGCGGGTGCAGCGCAACGTATCCTGCCCGCCAACAAGCGCAAGAAGACGATCAACCGCAGCGAAGTGGAAGAAATCGTTGCCAAGATCGCGCGTATTCCGCCGCAGTCGGTCAGCAACGACGACCGCAGCAAGCTCAAGACCCTGGACCGGGACCTGAAGAGCGTGGTTTACGGGCAGAACCCGGCCATTGATGCACTGGCCGCCGCCATCAAGATGGCCCGCAGCGGCCTGGGCAAGCCCGACAAGCCGATCGGCAGCTTTCTGTTCAGCGGCCCCACGGGCGTGGGCAAGACCGAAGTCGCCAAGCAACTGGCCTATGTGCTGGGCATCGAGCTCATCCGCTTCGACATGTCCGAATACATGGAACGTCATGCCGTCAGCCGCTTGATTGGCGCGCCCCCGGGTTATGTCGGTTTCGACCAGGGTGGGCTGCTGACCGAGGCTATTTCCAAGAAGCCGCACTCCGTGCTGCTGCTCGATGAAATCGAGAAGGCGCATCCCGACGTTTTCAATGTCTTGCTGCAAGTGATGGACCACGGCACCCTGACCGACAACAACGGGCGCAAGGCCGACTTTCGCAGCGTCATCATCGTCATGACCACCAATGCCGGTGCCGAGACGATGAACAAGTCGACCATCGGCTTCACCAACAGCCGGCAGCAGGGCGACGAGATGGGCGACATCAAGCGCCTGTTCACGCCCGAGTTCCGCAACCGCCTGGACGCCATCGTCAGCTTCCGGCCGCTCGACCAGGAAATCATCCTGCGCGTGGTCGACAAGTTCTTGCTGCAACTGGAAAGCCAGTTGACCGAGAAGAAGGTCGAGGTCACCTTTACTGACGCCCTGCGCAAGCAACTGGCCGTCAAGGGCTTCGACCCGCTGATGGGCGCCAGGCCGATGCAACGCCTGATTCAGGACACCATTCGCCGTGCCCTGGCCGACGAACTGTTGTTTGGCCGTCTGGTCGACGGCGGCCGCTTGACGGTGGACGTCGACGACAAGGGCGAGGTCACGCTCGACATCCAGCCGCCCAAGCGCAGCGATAAGCCGCGCACCGAGGCGACTGCCGCATAAGACTACGGCCTCTCACGTTGCACGCTGATGCCGCGCCCGGGCTCAACCCCGGCGCGGCATCGTTTCTTCTGCCGGGTCTTGCCGGTAGTAGCGCGCAAACAGTGCGTACAGCGCAGGGTGCGCGCCCTGCAACAGCAAGGGGCTGGCAAAGAAGGCTTCGCTGGCCACGGCGAAGAACTCTTCTGGCGCGCTGGCGCCGTACGGGTCCAGGGCCGTAAACAGTTTTCCCTCTGGGTCGGCATCGGCGGCGTCTACAGCTTGCACGAAGCGTTCGTACTCGGGCTGCAGCACTGCCAGCCAGTCTGTGCGCCTGATGTCGGCAGGCAGCAGCGGCACGCCGTCGGCCAATCCGTCCTGCATGTCCAGCACGTGCGCGAATTCGTGGATGACGACGTTGTAGCCCTGGCCCGCCATAGGCCCGGCCGCACGCACGTCTTGCCAGGACAACATGATCGGCCCACCCTCCATCGCTTCACCTGCCAGTGCTTCTTCATACGCATGCACCAGGCCGTCGTCGCCAGCCACTTCGCGCCGTGCCAGCACCTGCCCGGGGTGAACGACGATGCCGACGAAGCTGTCGTAACCCGCCAGCCCCAGCCGCAGCACCGGCAACACCGCCTGTGCGGCAATCGCCACCACCATGGCGTCACTCAGCCGCAGGCCGCCAGCGGCGTGGAATTCCTTGCGGTCGAGAAACAGGCTGGTCAAGCGCTTCAGTTCAGCTGCGTCATCTGCGCTGCGGCGGCGCAGGAACGGGTAGCGCACCAGCGTGCGTTTCCACAGGTCGGGCGGAATCTCGCGCCTAGCCACCGCGGCGTCATCACGGCGGGTCTGCAGGCGCTGCCACCAGTCGCGCAGCACGGTTGGCGCCCGGTCTAGACCGACAACGGCGGTATGCGGACGAAGCCGTCGCGGCTCAGGCGCAGCACTTCTGCGCGCTGGGCGGTGTCCAGGTCCCAGTCGCTCAGAACGTGGCGTTTGAAGCCAGGGGCCAGGGTGTTGCTGCCCGGGCGGTGGGTGTGGCCGTGCACGAGTTCAGCTGTGCCCATGGCGTGCATCCAGCGCACGGCTTCGGCGGTGTCGACATCGCCAGCTTCGTCGCCGTCGAAGCGGCGACGCGCGTCGCTGGCGCCGCGCATCTGGGCGGCCAGGTCCAGCCGGTCGGCCAAGGGGCGTTGCAGGAAGGCCTGCTGCCACACGGCGCCCCGCACTTCGCTGCGGAAAGCCTGATAAGGCAGGTCGCCCAGGCACAGTGCATCGCCATGGCTGAGCAGCACGCGCTGCCCCCAGGCCATCAGCACGGTGGGGTCGGCCAAGCCGACGGCGCCGCAAGCACGCAGCATGGTCGAGCCCAACAGGAAATCGCGATTACCCACCATCACGCCCAGCACCCGGCGGCTTGACGCTTCGGCCAGCGCGTCGACACAACTGGTTTCGAAAGTGCGATGGCGGGCATCGTCGCCAACCCAGACCTCGAACACGTCGCCAAGCAAGAAAACGGCGTCGGCCGGCGTGTGCAGCAAGTGCTGCGCGAAAGCCGCGAAAGTGCGCGGCATGCTCTCGCACAGGTGCAGGTCGGAGATGAAGTCGATCGCGTTCCAGTGCGTTGGCGCCGAGAACTCGAAGTAAGCCGGCAGCGGGCGCACCGACAGGGCTGTGGGCTCGCCCGCTGCTGCCATCAGGCGACGAGTGTCACGCGCTCGATGATCACGTCTTCCAGCGGCACGTCGTCGTGGAAGCCTTTGCGGCCGGTGCGTACACCTTCGATGGCGTCGACGATCTCGGTGCCTTCGACCACGCGGCCGAAGACCGCGTAACCCCAGCCCTGGGCGTCTTCGGCGCGGAAGTCGAGAAACGCGTTGTCGGCAGCGTTGATGAAGAACTGCGCCGTGGCCGAGTGCGGGTCGTTGGTGCGCGCCATGGCCAGGGTGTACTTC
>JBBQAW010000040.1:0-20404 GCA_038316815.1 Burkholderiales bacterium | reverse complement strand
CCGGCGTCGATCTGGCCCTGGCCCCAGAGCGTGATGCCGATGGCCGCCGTGCCGACCAGGAGCATGGCGTTCAGCGTCGACAAGGTGCCCATGAAGGCGGTGATCAGCCGCATGTGGGCGGCAATGGCGCCAGTGTGGTCGTCTATGGCGTCGCGCACATGTGCGTCTTCGTCGCGGGCGCGGGCAAACAGTTTGACGGTCAGGATGTTGGTATAGCTGTCAACCACCCGCCCCATGACCAGGCTGCGCAGTTCGCTGCTGACGCGCGAGCGGTCGCGCATCTTGGGCACGAAATAGCTCAGGAAGAACAGGTAGCCGGCGAACCACAGTGCTGTGGGGATGGCCAGCCGCCAGTCGGCACTGGCCATCAGCACCAGGGCGCTGATGCCGTAGACGACGATGTACCAGACAGCGCGCACGCAGCTGACGGCGCTTTCGCGCACGGCGTGGCTGGTGTTCATCACGCGGTTGGCAATGCGGCCTGCGAAGTCGTTCTGGAAGAAGGGCCAGCCTTGGCGCACCACATGCCAATGGCTCTGCCAGCGGATTAGGGCCGTCACCCCCGGGGCTACGGCGTTGTTGCGCACCAGGCTGTCCAGCAGCAGGACGAGCGGCCGGCCCACCAGAACCAGTGCAGCCATGCCCAGCAGCAGCGGGGCTTCGCGCGCCAGCGTGGCGGCGCGGTCGGGGCTTTCCATCATGCGCACCAGGTGGCCGATGAACACCGGAATCAGGGTGTCGATCAGGGCCACGCCCAAGCCGGTGACGAACATCGCAAAGAACAAGCCGCGCACCTGACCGATGAAGTGCCAGTAAAAGGCCAGCAGGCCCACGGGCGGCGAACTGCCAGGGTGGGCGGTAGGGCGGGTGCGGCTTTCGAAGAAGCTGAAAAGTGCAGAACGAGGGGGTGTCATGCCCCAAGATTCTCCCGGTTGTCGCCCCGGCGTGCAGCCTGGCGTTCGAGGGATGGCAACATGCGGGGCTGCCCTGACCTGAGCGCATAGCGTCGCCGCCCGCCATCCGACACCCGCCACCCGCCATCCGCCATTCGCCACCATGGACCTGCTGCGCGCCATGCGCGTCTTTGCCCGCGTCGTCGACGAAGGCGGCTTTGCCAAGGCGGCGCGTGCGCTGGACCTGGCACCGCCCGTCATCACCCGCACCATTGCCGAACTCGAAGCGCACCTCAATGCGCGCTTGCTGAACCGCACCACGCGCAGCATCGCGCTCACCGAAGTGGGCGAGGCCTATCTGGAAAAGGTGCGCAGCATCCTGGTCGAGATCGAGGAAAGCGAAGCTTTGGCCGACGAAGGCACGCGTCAGGCGCGCGGCCACCTGCGCGTGTTGTGCCCGCCGGCCGTGGCCGTGCATCAGTTGGCCAAACATCTGCCACGCTTTGTGGCGAGCTACCCGCAGGTCAGCCTCGAGCTGTATTCGCCGGGGCCGGTGGAGACGATGGACGAGAACTTCGACCTCAGCATCATCGCTGCGCGGCAGCCGCTGCAGGGCGACTTCATTGCGCGGCGGCTGGCGCGGTCTGAAGTGGTCACCTGCGCATCGCCCGACTATCTGGACCGCCGCGGCCGCCCACAGCACCCGCGCGATCTGGTGCAGCACGACGCCCTGGTGCCGCCCATCAGCGAACTGCAGCGCGGGTTGACTTTCGTCTATGGCGCACTGGACGAAGACGATGCCCATGCAGAAAGCTTCACCGTCGTGCCTGATCGCCGCCCGACGCTGAGTTCGTCGCACATCGACACGATGTACGCCGCCGCGCTGTCGGGGCTGGGCATTGCCGGGCTGCCGTCCTTCGTGATTGAAGACGCGCTGATGGAACACGCGCTCGAACGCGTTCTGCCCGAATGGCGCTTGTTCAATACCACGCTGTGGGTGGCCATGCCCTCGCGCAAGCACGTGCCGGCACGTACACGCGCCTTCGTCGACTTCCTGCTCGATGTTTTTGGGGGCGAGGACGTCGACCCATGGCTGTTGGCCGCCGGTTGTGCCACGCCGGTGCGCCAAGGGACAGGAGAGTGAACTCTCGGTTCCAAAAATTACCCTACAGCCTCTAATGTGGACTGAAAAGTTCAAAGTTCGAGCCCGGGATCCTCAAACCCGTTACTTTTTCACTTACCCCAGAAGGAAATTCACTATGAAGAAATTCATCATCGCCGCCGCCCTGGCTGCCAGCGCCCTGGCCATTCAGGCCAAGGACGTCGTCGACACCGCCGTGGCCGCCGGCAATTTCAAGACCCTGGCCACGGCCCTGCAGGCTGCTGGCTTGATCGACACGCTGAAGGGCAAGGGCCCGTTCACGGTCTTCGCGCCTACCGATGCGGCATTCGCGAAAATTCCGAAGGCCGACCTCGACGCGCTGCTGAAGGACAAGGCCAAGCTGACCGCCGTGCTGACATACCACGTCGTGCCGGGCAAGGTCATGGCCAAGGACGTCAAGGCCGGCATGGTCAAGACCGTGCAGGGCAGCGACATCACCATCGCCACCACGGGGGGTGTGATGGTCAACAACGCCAAGGTCACCGCCACCGACATCAACGCCAGCAATGGCGTCATCCACGTCATCGACACGGTTCTGATGCCCAAGTGATGCTGTTGGCGGCCGACAGGTCGCCAAGCCACGAAATGGCGCCCCAGCCGGGTGTGCCCTGATGCGAATTCAGGGCCTCCCGGCTTTTTCTTGCCTGGGTTTTCTTGCCCGCGTTGTTGCCTGGGGCTGGCGCCAGCGCTGCCCTAATGCAGTGTTCGATGCTGTGTGGAACTTAAGAAAACCGATGGGTTGGGTTGTCTGGCTAGGCGCAAACCACAGCGATGCTCTTTTGCATCGCGCGGATTTGCAACGACGCCAGGCGATCCAAGACGCGGTTTTATGTTCCACATAGCGTCGAACACTGCACTAGAACGTGAAGCCGCTGCCCACGCGCGCACCCGACATCGGTTCCAGCAGGCGCAGCAGTGGCTTGAGCGGGCCGTAGCGCAGTGCCACGCGCTGCGCGTAGCTGAAGAAGCGTGGCAGGTCGGCGGCGTATTGGGCTTTGCCGTCGCGGTGCTTGAGCCGGCAGAAGATGCCCATCACTTTCAGGTGCCGCTGCAGGCCCATCCATTCCAGTGCGCGCCAGGTTTCGCCGAAGTCGTTCTCGAAGTCTTCGCCCAGGGGCAGCCCGGCCTGGCGTGCCTGCTGCCACCAGCGCACGGCCCAGTCCAGTTCCTGGCCTTCTTCCCAGCTGATGAAAGCGTCGCGCAGCAGCGAAGCGATGTCGTAGGTGATGGGCCCGCGCACGGCGTCCTGAAAGTCCAGCACACCCAGCTGGCCCGGTGGCGGCGTGGCGCACATCAGGTTGCGCGGCATCCAGTCGGCGTGCACGGCCACTTGCGGCTGGGCCAGGGCGCTGTCGATCAGCAGCCGCGTGATGCTGTCCCAGGTGGCCTGCTGCGCGGCCGTCCAGGTGATACCGAATTCGCGCTGCACGCACCAGGCCGGGAACAGCGCCAGTTCCTGCGCCAGCAAGGCTTCGTCGAAGGGCGGCAGACTGTCGGCCGGCACGCGCGACTGGAAGTGCACCAGGGCAGTGAGGGCCTCACGCATCAGCTGGTCGGCCGTGTTTGCATCAGCGGCTTGCAGCGCCGGCAGATACAGCTCGCGGCCCAGGTCGGTCACGAGCAGGAAACCCAGTTCGGCGTCGGCGGCCAGCACGCGCGGCGCATTCAGCCCGGCCTGCGCCACGAGGCCGGCCACGTGCACGAAGGGCCGCACATCTTCCTGCGGCGGGGGGGCGTCCATCACGATCAGGCTGTTAAATGCGCCGCCTGTGTGATCGCCATGGCCATTGCCGTTGCCGTCGCCATTGCCGCATGCCACACGAAAGTAGCGTCTGAAGCTGGCGTCGCTGGACGCCAGCGCCAGGCTGTGGATGTCGATGCCGTGCCTGGGCGCCACGCCTGCCAGCCAGCGATGAAAGGCGGCCTCGCGTTCGGGGCTGGGCCAAACGATGGCAGGCAGGGTGCTGGCCGCAGCGGCCTGGGGGGTGTGGACAGGGGGGCTCATGGATAATCGATTCTACGAATGCGTTCTCCTGTGCCCCTGCCGCAACCCCCTTGGCTGGCCTGCGGTCTGGCGCTGGTGCTGGGGGCGACGCACGGCTCGTGCGCTGCCCAGGCAGCGGCCAAAAGTGCCGCTGCGGCTTCGGCGCCGGCTTCGTCCCCGGTGTCGGCGGTTGGGGCATTTGCTGCGCCAGCCGCTTCGGCCGCAACAGGCGCAGCCAGCGCATCCGGTGCAGCGGCCCTGGTCCCCAGCCTGCGGTTGGAACCGCTGCCCCGCGGCAGCGCTGCCGAAGGCCAGCCCATCGTGCTGCGCGCGCGCAGCCTGCAAGCCCGCCCCGACCTGGACGCCGTCGCTGAAGGCGAGGTTGAATTCCGCCGCGGTGGCCTGGTCATTCGCGCCGACCGTTTGAGCTATGACACCCCCCAGGACCTGGCCCGCGCCACCGGCAGTGTGCGCGTGCAGCGCGACGGCGCGGTCTATTCGGGCCCGGAACTGCAACTGCGGGTGCAGCGTTTCGAGGGCTTTTTCCTGGACCCGCGATTCGACTTCCCGTTGCTGGGCGCGGGCGGCCGGGCCGACCGGCTGGATTTCCTGGACAGCAGCCGCAGCACCGCCACCAATGCGTCCTACACCAGCTGCCCGCGTGACGGCCCGGTGCCCCCGGACTGGGTGCTGCAGGCGCGCAGCGTGAATCTTGACCTGGCCACGGGTGTCGGCGTGGCCGAAGGGGCGGTGCTGCGCTTCCTGGGCACCACCATCGTGGCCTTGCCGTCCTTGAGCTTTCCGCTGGGCGACCAACGCAAGTCGGGCTGGCTGCCGCCCAGCATCAACATCGACAACCGCAGCGGCGTCGAGATTTCGGTGCCGTATTACTGGAACATGGCCCCGAACCGCGACGCGACGCTCGCCCCGCGCGTCATCACGCGCCGCGGCTTGGCCCTGGACGCCGAGTTCCGCTACCTGCAACCTGAAAACGAAGGCAGCCTGGCCGTGGACTGGTTGCCCGACGACCGCGTGGCCAAGCGATCACGCCACGCATTCCGCTGGTTGCACGATGGTCGGCTGGGGGACGGTTCTGGCCCTGGCATGTTCAGCGGGCTGCGCTACCGCTTCGACGGCGTGCGTGTTTCCGACAACGACTGGTGGAAAGACTTCCCCGATGCCGGCCGCAGCCTGACGACCCGTCTGCTGCCGGTGCGTGCGTCGGCCGAGCTGCCGTTCCGGTTTGCCGACAGCACGGCCTTCGCCGCGCGCGGCCTGGCCTATGCCCGCCTGGTGAGCTGGCAGCTGCTGCAGTCCGACGAGAGCTTCATCAGCAGCCCCTATCAGCGCCGGCCGCAACTGGGCGCGCGGCTGGAAGGGCAGGCCGGCAACTGGCAATACAGCGTCGAGACCGAATTCAACCGCTTCACCTTGCCCGGCAGCGACGCCCAGGGCACCGGGCGCCCTGAAGGCGACCGCGTGCATCTGCTGGGTTCGCTGCAGACCACGCTGCGCGGCGAAGGCTGGTGGATCACGCCCCGCATATCGTTGAATGCCGCCGCCTACGACACCGCTGGCACCCGCCCCGGTCAGCCGGCGCGCGCACAACGCAGCATTCCCAGCGTGAGCGTCGACGCTGGCATGGCCTTCGACCGCGAGGCCGGGTTCTTCGGCCGCCGTTACCAGCAGACGCTGGAGCCGCGGATGCTGTACGTCAACACGCCCTACCGCGCCCAGGCCCAGCTGCCGAACTACGACGCGGCGGCCAAGGACTTCAATTTCGTCTCGATCTACACCGACAACAGTTTTTCGGGCGTGGACCGGGTGGCCGACGCGCACCAGATCACCGCCGGCGTGACCACCCGGTTGCTGGACGACGCCAGCGGTGCCGAGGCCCTGCGTCTGGGCCTGGTGCAGCGCTACCTGCTGCGCGAACAGCGCGTCGCCCCGCAGGCCGATGGCAGCGCAGACGGCCCGCCGCTGACGCAGAGGTTTTCGGATGCCTTGCTCATCGGCAGCACCAGCGTGCTGCCGGGCTGGACCCTGGACGCGGCCATTCAGTACAGCCCCGAGTTCTCGCGCTCGGTGCGTTCGATTCTCGCGGCGCGTTTTTCGCCCGGGCCCTTCCGCACCGTCGGGGCAACCTACCGACTGGCGCGCGGCCTGAGCGAGCAGCTTGAACTGGGCTGGCAATGGCCCATCGGCAATACGCGCGCGCCCGGCCCGGCCGCGATGGCCCTGGCCGGGGTAACGGCGCCAACCAGTTCCGGCCAGACCTGCAGCGGCCGCTGGTACGCGGTCGGGCGCGTGAACTACAGCCTGAAGGACGCGCGCATTACCGACAGCCTGGTGGGCGTGGAGTACGACGCCGGTTGCTGGATTGGCCGCATCGTCGCCGAACGCCTGTCCACCGGCCGCACCGAAGCCACGACGCGGCTGCAGCTGCAACTCGAGCTGGTGGGCCTGTCGCGCATCGGATCGAACCCGCTCAAGGTCTTGAAGGACAATATCCCTGGCTACCAGCTCCTGCGCGATGAACGCGGCAGCAGGTCGCGCAGCGATGAATGGCAGCCCGTGCCGTGAAGACACCCGCGGCGGCAGGGTCCGGAACCCCGGCACCCCGTCTGCATCGAAGTGACCATCCGGCTGCACGCAGCCCTGCCCCACTGCCCCACTGTCCCTTCAGCGCCCACGCTCCATGAACGAGTCTGCCTTCTTGCATCGCGCCACCCTCATCCCCCGCCCTCTGGCTGCCAGCCTGACATTGATGCTGGCCGCCCTGGCCACGTTCCCGGCTCAGGCTCAGGCTCAGGCGCAGCAGGAACGCAGTGCCCGCAGTGGCGACTACATCGCCGCCGTCGTCAACCAGGAACTCGTCACCGCCGGTGAGGTGCAGCGAAGGATCGAGAGTGCGCGCGCCGAAGCCTCACGCGCCGGCCAGCGCCTGCCACCCGAAACGCAATTGCGCCAGCAGGTGATGGACCTGCTGATCGACGAGCGGGTGATCATCACCAACGCGCGCGAAAGCGGCGTGCGCATCGACGAACCCGAGATCGACCGTGCCGTGCTGAACGTGGCCGCCCAAAACCAGATCACGCCGGCCGTGCTGCGCGAGCGCCTGCGCGCCGAAGGCATCGAGTTCAGCCGTTTCCGCACCCAGCTGCGCGACCAGCTGATGATGGAGCGCCTGCGCGAACGCGAGGTCTATCGCCGTATCACCGTCAATGACGAAGACATCGACAAGTACCTGACTGAACGCCGCAGTGCCGCCCAGGGTGAAGCCGAGAGCAACATCGGCCAGATTCTGGTGCCGGTGCCCGAGGGCACAACGCCCGCAGTCGAAGCGCAGCTGCGCGAACGCGCCCTGGCTGCGCTCAAGCGCGTGCAGGGCGGCGAAGACTTTGCCAAGGTGGTGCTCGAAGTCTCGTCTGACGCGAACCGCGAAAAGGGCGGTGCCTTGGGTCTGCGCCCAGCCTCGCGCCTGCCAGACACCTTCGTCGAAGCCACGCGCCGCCTGGCCGAGGGCCAGGTGGCGCCCGAAGTGCTGCGCACCGGCGCCGGCTTCCACGTGCTGAAGATGCTGGAGCGGCGCGAAGCCGGTGAACCGCGGGTGACGCAAACGCGCGCGCGCCATGTGCTGCTTCGGCCTTCGGCCCAGTTGTCAGCCGAGGTTGCTTCGCGCCGGCTGGCCGACTACAGGCGCCAGATCGAGGGCGGCACACGCAACTTCGAAGACATCGCGCGCCAGTTCAGCGAAGACGGCTCAGCCGCCGGCGGCGGCGACCTGGGCTGGAACGGCCCGGGTGTGATGGTGCCGGAGTTCGAGGAAGCCATGGACGCCTTACCCATAGGCGGCATGTCTGTGCCAGTGCAGTCGCGCTTTGGCGTGCACCTGATTCAGGTAATCGAAAGGCGCGACGTCGCCGTTGACCCCAAGGCCTTGCGCGAACAGGCGCGCAACATCCTGCGCGAACAGCGTTTTGATCAGGCCTACCAGGACTGGACGAAGGAGATTCGCGCCCGCGCTTACGTCGAGATGCGCGAACCGCCACAGTGAAGCGGCCTGCGCCCCGGTGAGACACACCGCGAAGAAGCGCTTCGGCCAGCACTTTCTGGTCGACCAGAGCGTGATCGATGGCATCGTCGATGCCATCGCCCCCGCGCCCGGCCAGGCCCTGGTCGAGATCGGCCCCGGCCTGGGGGCGATGACCGGGCCGCTGCTGCGCCGTTGTGGTGAGCTGACTGTGATCGAACTCGACCGCGACCTGGCCGCGCGCCTGCGCCACCAGGCCGGGCTGAGCGTGGTCGAGGCCGACGTGCTGAAAGTCGACTTCCGCGCCCTGGCCACAGCCGCCGGCCAGCCGTTGCGGGTGGTGGGCAACCTGCCGTACAACATTTCCACCCCCATCCTGTTTCACCTGCTGAAAGTGGCTGAGGTCGTGGTCGACCAGCACTTCATGCTGCAAAAGGAAGTCGTCGACCGCATGGCCGCCAGCCCCGGTTGCAAAGACTACGGCCGCCTGAGCGTGATGCTGCAATGGCGCTACCGCATCAATGCCGTGCTCGACGTCCCGCCCAGTGCCTTCGACCCGCCACCGCGCGTCGACTCAGCCATCGTGCGCATGCGCCCGCTGCCGCTGGACGACAGGGTCGACCCGGCCCGACTGGGCACCCTCGTGACGTCGGCCTTCTCGCAGCGCCGCAAGCTGCTGCGCCACACCCTGGGCCGCTGGATCGAAGCCGAGGGCCTGGAAACACCCTTCGACCTGCAACGCCGCGCCGAAGAAGTACCCGTAGCCGAATACCTGGCCCTGGCAAGACTGACCCGCCCGTGAAAAAGGGCTCCCGAGGGAGCCCTTTCAGCCAACAAAACACCCTGCCCTGATTCAAGCCACCTTGCGCGGATCTGGCTCCGCCAGTCCGCTGCAAGAGCCCCCCTGGGGAATGGCGACCAAAGGGAGCCTGGGGGTCAACATCACCCGACCAGCGGGAGCCTGGGGGCCAACATCATGCGGCGTTCAGCCACGCCGCGGTATCGAAAGCACTGCTCATCATCGGCATGTTCATGCCGAAGTTTGGATTGATGCCGTTCTTGGGCACTGCCACTTTCGGCGCTGGCTTGGCCGCTGCGACTGCAGCACTGCTACTGGGGGCCACTTCAGTAGCCCGCTCCCATGACCCTGTTTCTTGGGAGCGGGCTACTGAAAAGAATAGAAGCACCTGAAGGGTATTCGTCGGTCGCTCCAGAATTCTGCGGCGTCTCGGAAGACTTCCAGAAGCTGTTCGCGCGCTTCGCGGTCGAAGCGCGGGTTGTCAGGCAGTTGCTCGATGACGACGACGAAGCCCGGCTGCATACCCGCCTTGTGCACGAGGTCGGTCATGCAGTCGAAGAGCGCGTCAAGGTTCTTGCCGAAGTGCGCCGGGAAAAGAAAGGCCGCGGCGATGGCGTCGAGCACGTCTTGTTTGCTCTGCGCCTGAAGAAGGTTGACGTACAAAAAATGTTGGCCGGCTGCGTCGGCAGCCTGCATCAGGTCGTCTACGCGGTAAGCCCGGATGGCCTGGACGATGTTCGGACGGATGGTCTGCAACTGCATGGTCGCTTGCCTCCTTGGGTTTTGTTGATGGAAATCGGTGGGTCCGACAGATGAGTCGGACATGGGGGAGTCAAACATGGCAGTCATGGGACGATGCGGCTGAAGCTTGCGTAGTGATCGGCGGTGTAGAAACAGACTTCGGGCTGGGTCGGCGGCTGTCCGCCGCAGACAATGCGTCTGGCACCACGATTCCTGGCACCCGGTGTTTTGACGGTGTATTCGCGGTAGTGGCCCCGTTGCTTGATCGGCAGCAGTCGTTCGCGGTTGCCGAACACGGTGCCGTCTTTGTCATAAGGAAACGGGCCGCCGTTGAAGATGAGCTGGTGGGTGGACTTCGCTTGCGCCGGAAGGGTCACCAGCGCCACCGGCGGCAATTCGCTGGGCGAATTTGGCGTGCGCGCCGTGGCAGGCAACAAGAACGCGAAGCTCAGGCCGACCGCCAAGCCCACGGCTGCCACCGCGGACCGCCCCCACTTGAACATGTCTTGCCTAAGCGCATAGCGTGGGCTGCGCTGGCAAGCTGGACCGGTCGAGAACACGGGTTAACCCTGAAATATCAAACCGTGATGCTACCGGATGAGGCTTAAAAACTCAAGCCCATTGCCTCAAATTGGGGCATGGCGGCTGTAAGTTGGTAGGCACTTACATGGCCTGATTCCCCGTGATTGCGGGGGATCGCGCCGCTGTCACGGGGGTGCAAAGAAGGGAGAGCCGCGGTCCGGTCAGAAAGTGTCCGGATTTCGCCCCGCCTGGGCATCAGCCACCGTGATGGCCGTCATATTGATGATGCGACGCACGGTCGCAGAAGGTGTCAGCACGTGCACGGGCTGGTCTGCGCCCAGCAGTACCGGGCCGATGGCGATACCGCCGCCGGCAGCCACTTTCAGCAGGTTGTAGGCAATGTTGGCCGACTCGATGTTCGGCATCACCAGCAGGTTGGCGTCGCCCAGCAGCGTGCTGTGCGGCATCAAAGCGCGGCGCGCGGCGCTGTCCAGGGCCACGTCGCCGTGCATTTCGCCATCCACTTCGAGCCAGGGCGCTTGTTCACGCAACAGGGCCAGGGTAGCTCGCATCTTCCGCGCGCTGGCACTGTCGCTGGTGCCGAAGTTCGAATGCGACAGCAGTGCCGCGCGCGGCGCGACGCCGAAGCGCATCATTTCTTCTGCCGCCATGCAGGTGATTTCGGCCAGCTCGGCCGGGTTCGGGTCGGCGTTGACATGCGTGTCGACCAGGAATATCTGCCGCCCGGGCAGCATGAGCCCGTTCATGCAGGCGTAAACGCGCACGTCCTGTGCGGTACGTGGGCAGCCGCCCTCACGCTTGCCGATCACCTGGTCGATGTACTGCAGGTGCTGCGCTGTCGTGCCCCAGGTGCCGCAGAGCATGCCGTCGACTTCGCCCTTTTTCAGCAGCATGGCGCCGATCAGCGTCAGCCGGCGCCGCATCTCGATCTTGGCCACCTGGGCGGTGACGCCCTTGCGTTCGGTCATGCGGTGGTAGGTCTGCCAGAAGTCGCGGTAGCGATGGTCTTGCTCGACGTTCACGACGTCGTAGTCCAGGCCTTCTGCCAGGCGCAGCCCGAACTTCAGGATGCGCGCCTGGATGACGGCCGGCCGGCCGATGAGCGTGGGTCGTGCCAGGCCTTCGTCCACCACCACCTGCACCGCGCGCAGCACGCGTTCTTCCTCGCCTTCGGCGTAAGCCACGCGATTGGCGGTGGCGCGCTTGGCGAGCTGGAAGATCGGCTTCATGGTGTTGCCGCTGGCGTAGACGAAGCTTTGCAGCTTTTCGCGGTAGGCGTCGAAGTCCGCCACCGGGCGTGTGGCCACGCCCGATTCGACCGCCGCGCGCGCCACCGCCGGGGCAATCTTCATCATCAAGCGCGGGTCGAAGGGCTTGGGAATCAGGTATTCGGGCCCGAAGCTCAGGTTCGCGCCGGCATAGGCGGCGGCCACGACTTCGCTTTGCTCGGCCTGCGCCAGTTCGGCGATGGCGTGAACGGCAGCGATTTCCATCGCATCCGTCACCGTCGTGGCACCGCTGTCGAGCGCGCCGCGGAAGATGTACGGAAAGCACAGGACGTTGTTGACCTGGTTCGGATAGTCGCTGCGGCCGGTGGCGATGATGGCGTCGCTGCGCACCGCCTGCACCTCTTCGGGCCGAATCTCGGGCGTGGGGTTGGCCAGGGCGAAGACAACCGGTGCCGGCGCCATGGCGGCCACCATCGCGGGCTTCAGCACGCCGCCGGCCGACAGGCCCAGGAAGACATCCGCGCCCTGGATGACCTCGGCCAGGCGGCGCTGCGACGTCTTCTGCGCGAAGACGATCTTGTCCTCGTCCATCAGTTCGGTGCGGCCTTCATAGACCACGCCGGCCAGGTCGGTGACCCAGATGTTTTCGCGCCGCACGCCCAGCTTCACCAGCAGGCCCAGGCAGGCCAGTGCAGCCGCGCCGGCGCCGCTGGTGACGAGCTTGATTTCACCGATGTTCTTGCCCACCACTTTCAGCGCGTTCAGCAGCGCCGCGCCCACCACGATGGCCGTGCCGTGCTGGTCGTCGTGGAAGACCGGAATCTTCATGCGCTTGCGCAGTTCGCGTTCGACGTAGAAGCAGTCCGGGGCCTTGATGTCTTCCAGGTTCACGCCGCCGAAGGTGGGTTCGAGCGCAGCGATCACATCGACCAGCTTGTCCAGGTTCTTCTCGTTGATCTCGAGGTCGAAGACGTCGATGCCGGCGAATTTCTTGAACAGCACCGCCTTGCCTTCCATCACCGGCTTGGCCGCCAGCGGGCCGATGTCGCCCAGGCCCAGCACGGCTGTGCCGTTGGTGACCACGGCCACCAGGTTGCCGCGTGCGGTGTAGCGGAAGGCGTTGGCGGGGTCTTCAACGATGGCCTCGCACGCGAAGGCCACGCCAGGGCTGTAGGCCAGGGCCAGGTCGTGCTGGTTGACCATCTGCTTGGTGGCGGCAATCTCCAGCTTGCCCGGGCGTGGGAACTCGTGATAGTCGAGCGCGGCACGCTTCAGTTCAGTGGCGCGGTCCTCCAGCGTCTTCTCGAAGCTCTTTTCAGGGCTCTTCTCGTCAGGCTTCGGGGGGGTGGACATCGCAGGGCTCTCCTTGGGGCGCGCTGGCCTGGCAGAGGGCGCCGGGGCAGGGTCGTGGATTGTAGGTAGCGCCGTGTGGCGACGCTGAAGTCGTGACGCTGAAGTCGTGACGCAAAGTCGTGACGAAGAAGCGAGACCGGCCAGGCGCAAAACTGCTTGGCCGGCTGCACGCCCCTGCAGCCAGAATGACTGCACCTTGGCCCTTCCCTTTCCGGCAGAGCAGCCTGCCGCCGCATCTTCCCAGGGCGCCCGCCGTTGGCGCCGGGCCTTGCTGTGGGCGGCCCTGTTGGGGCTGTTGGCCGTGGCCCAAAGTCTGCTGGTGTTCTTGACCGTGCGGGTCGAGGCCGCGCGCGCCCAAGACCAGGCCGATGCCGTGGCGGCACAGATGGCCGGCGACTTGCGCCGCGAACTGCTGCGCGCCGGCCAGCAGCTGCTGGCGTTGAGCTGGGGCGACCCCCCGCTGGCCACCTGGCGCAGCGGCGCGGCCGAACTGCTGAAGACGCACAGTGAGCTGCGCCGTGTCGAACGCCGGGACGCGCGCCTGGCCGTTGTCGACGCTGTCGACACGCCGTATGCGCCACGCCTGTTCGACCACCTGCCGCGCCCGAACCTGGGCGTGGAAGCCGAAGTCGCCTGCGCTGCTGCACGCCGCACCAGCGCCGCCACGTTCTCGCGCAGCTACTTCGTCCCGCTGGCCGGCGGGCAGGGCCAGGAAGTGGTGGACTTGTGTGTGCCTTTCATCGACGCCGGCAACGAAGCCGGTTTTCTGGTCGGCAGCTATGCCTTGCCGGTGTTGCTGGAAGGAGCGCTGGCGTTGCGCGAAGACCCGTCCTCGCCGCTGGTGCGCGGCGCGCAGCGCTACGAGTTCAGCTTTGTCGAAGGCGACGGCACGCGGCTGGCACGCGCCGGTGTGGCGCGCGGTGCCGGCGTCTACACCGCCGAACGCCTGGTCGACCTGCCCGGCAGTTCGCTGCAGCTGCGCGCCGACAGCACGGCCGGCCAGCCCAGCCTGATTCCCAATCTGGCCACGGGCCTGGTGCTGGGGCTGTCGCTGGCGCTCTTTGCCGTCGTGCTGCTGCTGGCGCGCGACGTGCGCCGCCGCGCCGCGGCCGAACGGGCGCTGGCCGAGGCCCTGGCGTTTCGCAAGGCGATGGAAGATTCGCTCAGTACCGGCTTGCGCGCGCGCGACCTGCAGGGCGCCATCACCTACGTCAACCCGGCCTTCTGCGCGATGGTGGGTTTCAGCGCGGCAGAACTGCTGGCCCCACGCACGGGCCCGTCGCGCCCTGGTGCGCCCTATGCCCCGCCGTACTGGCCGCCCGAGCAGGCTGGGCAATACCAGCAGCGCCAGCACCTTCGCCTGCAGGCCGACCCGCCACGCACCGGTGCGGCGCGTGGTGCACGCGACCTGACCGATGCGCGTGAAGGTTTCGAAACCCTGTTCATGCGCAAGAGCGGTGAACGCTTTCCGGTCATGATCTACGAGGCACCGCTGGTGGACGGCGCGGGCCGCCATACCGGCTGGATGAGCGCCATCGTCGACATCAGCGCGCAGCGCAGGGCGGAAGAGATTTCACGCCAGCAGCAAGACCGCTTGCAGGCCACGGCGCGGCTCGCCACGGTGGGCGAGATGGCGTCGCTGCTCAGCCACGAACTGAACCAGCCGCTGGCCGCCATTGCCAGCTATGCCAGCGGCTCGATGAACCTGCTGGACAGCGCTGCCAACCCCGGCCTGCCGCCGCTGCCGCTGGATGAAGAACGCGGCTTGTTGCGCCAGGCCGTGGCGCGCATTGCCGAGCAGGCAGAACGGGCCGGCCGCATCATCAAAAGCGTGCACGGCTTCGTGCGCCGGCGCGAACAGCTGCATGAAACGCTGGGCGCCGACCTGCTGATCGAGGCCGTGCTGCCGCTGGTGCGGCTGCAGGCGCGCAAGAGCGGCACGTGCATCGAAGTCGACATCGCGCCGGTGCCGCCGCCGCTGCTGACGCAGGGCCGCACGCCGCGTGTGCGCTGCGACCGCACGATGATCGAACAGGTGCTGATCAACCTTACGCGCAATGGCATTCAGGCCATGGCGCCGGCCACGCCGCTGCCAGCGCGTGTGCTGACGCTGCGGGTGCGCCAGACGCATGAGCGCTGGGTCACGTTCAGCGTCATCGATGCCGGGCCCGGCATCGCTGCTGATGTGGCGGCGCGCCTGTTCACGCCCTTTTTCACGACCCGGGAAGAAGGCATGGGCCTGGGTTTGAGCCTTTGCCGAACGGTGATTGAACAGCATGGCGGCGCGCTCGATTTCGGCCCCGCGCCGCTGCGCCCAGGCGACGCGGCGGGTGGCCCTTCCGCTGACGCGCCCAGCAACCCGCGCGGCACCGAATTCCGCTTCACGCTGCCCACCCCCCGCCAGTCAGAAGCCGCGGCCCCCACCGATGCAGGCGACGGCGAACTCGAAAGTGAAAGCGAAAGCGAAGAAGGGGGTGACACTGCAGCCCTGAAACGCGCCGAGCGCGCCTGATTTCCCACCTGCTTTCCCTGATCAACCCAGCCGATGCCGACCGACCCCCGCCTGGGCATCCCGATGGTCTACCTGGTCGACGACGAAGACGTCGTGCGCGAAGCCCTGGCCTGGCTGTTGCGGTCGCGCCGCTTGCTCAGCGAAGGCTTTGCCAGTGCCGACGCCTTTGCCGCATGGCTGGACGAGCGCGGCCCGCCGGGCAACTGGCCGACATCGCCTTCCTGCCTGGTGCTGGACGTGCGCATGCCGGGCACCAGCGGCATGGTGCTGTTCGAGCGCCTGGCCAAACAAGGCTGGCTGCCGCTGTTGCCGGTGATCTTTCTCACCGGCCACGGCGACGTGCCCACGGCCGTGGCGGCCGTCAAGCGCGGGGCCTTCGACTTCGTCGAGAAGCCCTTTTCCAACAACCTGCTGGTCGACCGCGTCGACCAGGCCCTGGCGCAGAGCGCAGCCGCATTGCAGCGCCGCGGCGAACGCGCCGCCGCCGGCAAGGCCCTGGCCGACCTGACCGAGCGCGAACGCGAAGTCATGCGCCTGGTCGTCGATGGCCGGCCTAACAAGTTGATTGCCGACGCCCTGGGCATCAGCGTGCGCACCGTCGAAGTGCACCGCGCGCGCGTGTTCGACAAGATGGACGTCAAGTCGGCCGTCGAACTGAGCAACCGGCTGCGCGAAGAGGGGCTGTCTTGAAGGGCGAATTTGGTCTGATCGCGCGCCACTTCACGCGCCCGGTTCGCCGTGCGGCCCTGGGTGTGGGCGATGACTGCGCGCTGCTGCAGCCCGCCGCTGGCCAGCAATTGGCCGTCAGCAGCGACATGCTGGTCGAGGGCCGGCACTTCCTGTCCACCGTGCCGCCCGCGCGGCTGGGCCACAAGGCGCTGGCGGTGAACCTGTCCGACCTGGCGGCCTGCGGCGCTGAGCCGCTGGCTTTCACGCTGGCGCTGGCGCTGCCCCGGCTGGACGACGACTTCCTGGCCGAATTCGCCAAAGGCCTGTTCGCGCTGGCTGACGCCCATGACATCGAACTCGTTGGCGGCGACACAACGGCCGGGCCGCTGAACATCTGCATCACGGTCTTCGGCCAGGTGCCGCCGGGTGCGGCCCTGCTGCGCAGCGGGGCGCAAGCGGGCGACGAGCTTTGGGTCAGCGGCCGTCTGGGCGACGCGCGGCTGGCGCTGGAGGCCTTTCGCGGGCACGTGGCGTTGGGCACCGATTTCGAACACCTGCGCCTGGCGATGGAAATGCCGCAGCCGCGTGTGGCGCTCGGCCTGGCGCTGCGCGGTGTGGCGAGCAGTGCCATCGACATCAGCGACGGTCTGACAGGCGACCTGGGCCATGTGTTGCAGCGCTCGGGTGTGGGCGCCACCATCGATGTCGATGCCCTGCCGCGCAGCGCGGTGCTGGCCGCGCAGGCCGCTGCCCTGCAGCACGAATGCCTGCTGGCCGGCGGCGACGACTACGAACTGCTCTTCACCGCAGCCCTCGGCCACCGCGACGCGGTGCTGGCTGCGGCCAGCCAGGCCGGCGTCAACGCCACCTGCATTGGCCACATCGACCTGCAGCCCGGCCTGCGCGTGCTGGACGCCAGCGGCCGGCCCTTGCCCGGCCGCTGGCGCGGCTTCGACCACTTTGCTGCACTGTGAAAAACTTCAAGCTGTGACCACCATCGCCCGCCCCACCGCCCGCTTCATGTGGGGCCACCCCGCACGCTGGCTGGCCCTGGGCTTCGGCAGCGGCCTGTCGCCCAAGGCGCCCGGCACCGTCGGCACGCTGTGGGGCTGGGTGGCCTTCATCGTGCTGGACCGGCTGTGGCCAGGCTTGCCGTGGGGATGGGTGATCGGGCTCAGCCTGCTGGGTGGCCTGTGGGCCTGCACGCTGACCGCGCGCCAGATGGGCGTGGCCGACCCCGGCAGCATCGTCTGGGACGAGATCGTGGCCATCTGGCTGGTGCTGTGGTTGTGGTCGCCGGCTGGCTTCTGGGCGCAATTGCTGGCTTTTGCGCTCTTTCGGTACTTCGACGCTGCCAAGCCAGGCCCTGTGGGCTGGGCCGACCGGCTATTCAAGTTGCGCCCGGGCCAGACCATCGGGTGGCGGCAGGGCGTGGGCATCCTGTTAGACGACCTGGTGGCGGCCGGCTGCACATTGCTGGTGCTGGCCCTGGGCTTGAGGCTGTGGCAGCTGTGGTGAACCTGGTCTTCGACGCCGATACGGAAGCGGCGCTGTGCGCGCTGGCCGACGCCCTGCGCGCCCGCGGCTGGCGCCTGGCCACGGCTGAAAGCTGCACCGGCGGGCTGATTGCCGCCGCCTGCACGGCACTGGTCGGTTCCAGCGACTGGTTCGAACGCGGCTTCGTCACCTACAGCAACCAGGCCAAGACCGACCTGCTGGGCGTGGACCCGGCGCTCATCCAGACCCATGGCGCAGTCAGCGAGGCCGTGGCCCGCGCGATGGTGCAAGGCGCCTTGCAGCGTGCGCCGGTGCAACTGGCCGTGGCCGTGACGGGCATTGCCGGGCCGGGGGGCGCCGTACCCGGCAAGCCGGTGGGCACGGTCTGGCTGGGCTTTGGCACTCCGGGCGCCATCCAGACCGAACTTCTGCAACTACGTGGCGACCGCGGCGCCGTTCGCGCCCGCACCGTCGCCGTGGCCCTGCAGCGCCTGGGGAGCCTCTTGTCTTGAACGGCCTGCTGTGTGGCGACTTCGACGCCGGCGAAGAAGAGGCCTGGCGCCAGGCCTTGGCAGCAGCGCTGCCAGAAGCAACGCTCCTGGACTTGGCCGAGGCCCGCGCCAACCCGGCCCGAATCGAATTCGCCCTGGTGGCCAACCCGCCCCCTGGGGCGCTGCAAGGGCTGCCGAACCTGCGCCTGATCCAGAGCCTGTGGGCCGGCGTCGACCGCCTGTTGACGGATACCCGCCTGCCCGCCGGCGTGCCGCTGGCGCGCATGGTCGACCCAGCGATGAACACGGCGATGGCCGAGACCGCGCTCTGGGCCGTGCTCTCGCTGCAGCGCGGCTTCTTCACCTACGCCGCCCACCAGCGCGCTGGCCTGTGGCGCACGCATGCGCAGCGGCGGGCACAGGACCTGCGCGTGACCGTGCTCGGCCAGGGCCAGATGGGGCGCGCGGCCGCTGCTGCGCTGGCCCACCAGGGCTACAGCGTGCGCGGCTGGCGGCGCGACGGCACGCCGCTGGCGCCGCTGCTGGCCAGCAGCGACGTGGTCGTGAACCTGTTGCCGCTGACGGCCGAGACCCGGGGCATCGTCGATGCGGCCTTCCTGGCGGCACTGCCACAAGGCGCAGGCTTCGTGAACCTGGCCCGCGGCGCACACGTAGTCGACGCCGACCTGCTGGCCGCGCTGAACAGCGGCCACATCGGCCACGCCGTGCTGGACGTGTTCCACACCGAGCCCCTGCCCGCCGGCCACCCCTACTGGCAGCACCCTCGGGTGGCGATGCTGCCGCATGCTGCGGCCTTTACCGACCCGCGCAGCGCGGCGGCGGTGGCGGCAGTCAACGTGCGGCTGGTGCTGGGTGGCGGGCGCATCGACAGCCTGGTGGGCCAGGTGGACCGCGCCCGCGGTTACTGAGGAGCGCGAGTCACGGAATCCGGCTGACCTGGTGAAGCCGGCAGCGTGCTTCACGTCGAAGTCGACGTGGATTTGTTCCCTGATCTGAGGCGTTGCCTCACATCCTGAAACTCAGGCCCGCAACACCAGGCTGGGCCGGGCCACGGCGGGCGGCCCACCGCGCCCCGGGCGCCCGGGCGCTGACTGCGCCTGCAGCGCCATCAGCACCAGCCGGCGCAGGGCGTCCCAGGGCTCGGCTGGCCAATCTTCGTGGCGCAGGCCCTTGCACAGGCCGTCGCAGACGCTGGCAGCGTCCAGCAGGTGGGCCAGTGGACGGTCAGCCAGCAGCGGCAGCACGCGTTCGAAAAGCTTTTCCTTCGGGCCCCAGGCGCGCGCTTCTTTCAGCGCCAGGGGCAGGGGCTTGCCCTGGTCCAGCGCGGTGCGCCCGCGTGCCAGCGCGCGAATATCGTCGGCCAGCATCCAGTGCACCATGACGACCGATTCGCCTTCGTGCCGCAGCCCGTCCAGCACGCGCATCGCTCGCGGCACCTGGCCCGTCCACACGGCTTCGGCGAGCTTGTTGACGTCGAAGCGTGCAACGTTCAGCACCGCAGCTTCAACCTGTTCGAAGCTCAGTTCGCCAGCCGCATGCAGCAGCCCCAGTTTCTGGATTTCCTGGTGCGCGGCCAGCAGGTTGCCTTCCACGCGGTCGGCGAAGAACGACAGCGTGCGCTGGCCCTCTTCACCATCACGCACGCGCTGGCCCTGGCGCGCCAGGCGCTGCGCCAGCCAGGCTGGCAGCCGCTGGCGGTCCAGCGTGTCGAGCTTCAGGCTCTGGCCCGCGGCGTCGAGTGCGCTGAACCAGGTCGCCTTCAGCTGCTGCCAGTCCAAGCGCGGCAGCTGCACGATGGTCAGCACGCTGTCGTCACCGGGCTGGTTGACGAGCTCGCAATAACGTTGAAGGGCGTCAGAGCCGTCCTTACCCGGCTTGCCCGAAGGGATGCGGATCTCGATCAGCTGCCGGTCGGCAAACAGGCTCTGCGCTTGCGCTGCGCCCAGCACCGCGCTCCAGTCGAAATGCGCGCCGCTGACGGTGAAGACGCGCCGTTCGCTGTGGCCCGCGGCGCGCGCTGCAGCGCGGATGGTGTCGGCGGCTTCCTGCGCCAGCAGGGGCTCGTCGCCATGCAGCGTGTAGACGCGCTTGAGGCCGCGGGCGAGCTGGGCTTCAAGCTGGTCGGGGCGGACTTGCATTGATGCTGTTCAAAGGGTTCAGGTGTTTAGGGGTTCAAGGGTTCAAGGGTTCAAGGGCTTAAGGGCTCAGGGGCGGAAGGGCGGAAGGGCGGAAGGGCGCAAGTGCGCGTGGGCGCATGGGTTCAAGGACTCAGCGCCGCCAGCCGGCGCAGTACCTGGCGCACGATGTCGGTCTGCATCGCGCGCATCAGTTCAGCCTCTTCCTGTTCCTTGGCCAGGGCCGTGGTCTCGCTGTAGCTCATGTCGCGCGACAGCAGCAGTTCGGCGCGCGGGATCAGTTCGCGCCCGGCTGGTGTGTCGGCACGAAAGTTCAGCCGCACGCGCAACTGCAGTTCACGC
>JBBQAW010000039.1:0-21050 GCA_038316815.1 Burkholderiales bacterium | reverse complement strand
CGGCGGGTTGACGGCCGGGGCCATGAAGGTTTCCAGGCAATGGGCAATGGCGTCCATGCCGGTGGCTGCCGTCAGGCCGGGTGGCAGCGCCAGCGTCAGTTCCGGGTCCAGCAGCGCCGCCTTGGGCATCAGGTGCCAGCTATGGAAGCCCAGCTTGCGCCCGTCGTCGACGATGACGATGGCCCCGCGCGCCACTTCGCTGCCGGTGCCGGCGGTGGTGGGCACGGCAATCAGGGGCAGCACGCGGTCGGTGATGAGCGCACTGCCGCCCTCGATGGTGGCGTAGGTTTTCAGCGCGCCGGCGTGCGTGGCGGCGATGGCGACACCCTTGGCCAGGTCGATGCTGCTGCCGCCGCCCACGGCCACCAGGCCGTCGCAGCCGGCAGCGCGCGCTTGTTCGACGGCGGCGCGCACGGCGGCTTCGGTGGGGTTGCTGGGCGTCCGGTCGAAGACCTCGTGAGGCAGGTCACCGAGCGCGTTCAGCGCCAGTTGCAGCACACCGGCGGCGCGCACACCGGCATCCGTCACCACCATGGGCCGGCGCATGCCGATGCGGTCGCATTCACCGCGCAACAGGCGCACGGCGCCGGGGTCGATGTCAATCTGGGTCAAGTACAGGATGCGGGCCATAGTGAAAGTATCCTCTGCCGGCAATGTGCCACCTGTCGGCGACCTGTCGGCGACCTTGCGGTCAACTCTGTGCCGCTTCTCTGCCGCTTCTCTGCCGCTCCTCTGCCGCTTTTTTGTTGGTTCTCTGCCGCTTTTTTGTTGCTTCTCTGCCGCCTCTTTGCCACCTTTTTGCCAAGCCTGCGATGCGATCTTCTGCTTGCCGAACATGTCGACGAAGCCCCACGCCACCACACTGCTGACACCTGCGATGCAGGGCTTGCTGAACCGTATCCAGCGCGCCGGACGACCCGCCTTTCACGGCCTGACGCCTGTGCAAGCGCGCGCTGCCTACCTGGTGGGCGCCGAGGTGCTGGACCTGCCGCGTGCGTCGCTGCCGCGGGTCGAAGACATCACGCTGCCTGGTGGCGATGGTCAGCCGCGCCCGGCGCGCCTGTACGCGCCATCCTACGCAGCACTGCCTGCGCTGCTGTACCTGCACGGCGGCGGCTTTGTCATCGGCGGCATCGAAACACACGACAGCCTGTGCCGGCAGCTGGCGCTGCGTGCAGGCGTGGCGGTTGTGTCGATGGACTACCGGCTGGCGCCTGAACATCCGTTCCCGGCTGCGGTTGAAGACAGCTGGGCGGCCATGCGCGCCCTGGCTGGCAACGCAACCGCCCTGGGCTTGCGCGGCGGCCCCATCGCCGTGGGTGGCGATAGCGCTGGCGGCACGCTGGCTGCGGTGTGTGCGCTGCATGCGCGCGACATCGGCTTGCCGCTGGCGCTGCAACTGCTCATCACCCCGGGCACTGCGGCGCATGCCGACACCCCGTCGCACCGGCTGTTCGCCCAGGGCTTCCTTCTCGATGCGGCGGCCATTGCCTGGTTCTTCGACCACACCATCCCGCACGCGCACCGCCGCGACTGGCGCTTCGCGCCGCTAGAAGCCGATGTTGACGGCGTCGCCCCGGCCTGGCTGCTGCTGGCCGAGTGCGACCCGCTGGTCGACGAAGGCCTGGCTTACGCCGACCGCCTGCGCATGGCGGGCGTGCCCGTGGACCTGGAACTGGCGCGCGGGATGACCCACGACTTCATCAAGATGGGCCGCGTGTTGAAAGAAGCAGCACTGGCGCTCGACGCGGCAGCTGCGGCCCTGCGCGCCGCCCTGCAACCCTGAACCGCATTGACCCGCACCCCCCGATGAGCAACGGCAACGCCCTAATCGCCCCCGCTGCACCCAGGCGCAGCGACTTCCGCTTCTTCGACCGCCTGCGCGTGCGCTGGGCTGAAGTGGACATGCAGAAGATTGTCTTCAACGGCCACTATCTGATGTATTTCGACACCGCTGTGGCCGGCTACTGGCGCGCGCTGGCGCTGCCCTACGAAGCGACGATGCATGCGCTGCAGGGCGACCTGTACGTGCGCAAGGCCACGCTCGAATACGAAGGCTCGGCGCGCTATGACGACGCCTGCGAGGTGGGGATGCGATGCGCGCGCATCGGCAACAGCTCGATGCTGTTTTCAGCTGCGTTGTTTCGGGGCGAACAGCTGCTGGTGCACGGCGAACTGGTCTATGTCTTTGCCGACCCCGCCACGCAGACCAGCCGCCCCGTGCCGCCAGCCTTGCGTGAAGTTCTGACGCGCTTCGAGGCCGGGCAGGCGGTGCTGGAAGTGCAGTGCGGCGACTGGGCGGCGCTGGGCGAAGAAAGCAGCGCCCTGCGCCAGGCGGTGTGGGCCGACGAACTGGGCCTGCCTGCCGCGGCAGCCAGCGATGAGCACGATGCCCGCGCCATGCACGTGCTGGCCCGCAACCACTTCGGCCGCGCGGTAGGCTGCGGCCGCCTGGTGCTGCAGCGCAACGGCGACGGCGTAGGTCAGATCGGCCGCATGACTGTTCTGCAGCCGGTGCGTGGCGGCGGGGTCGGCAAGGCGGTGTTGCACGCACTGCTGACGCAGGCGAGATCAACAGGCCTGGTGGAACTGCGGCTGCAATCGCAACGGCAAGCCGTGCCCTTCTACCGCCACGCCGGCTTCGTGGCCGCGCCCGGTGAACCGCTGCTGCTGGGCGGCGTGCCGCACGTGCCGATGTCGCTGCGGCTGGGCTGACGAACCCTGCTGCTGGACAGCTCAGCGCGACAGTCAGCGCGAAAAGTCAGCGCGAAAGATTCAGCGCAAAAAATTCAGCGCGGCAGTTCGTCGAAGACTTCGACATGCCGGCGCGGCGCACCCAAGGCTTGCAAGGCTTCCTCGCCCGCATTCACAAGCTGAGACTGCAAATGCGCATCGATGCCGCCAGCCATTGCATAAGTCTCCATGCCGGTAACGCTGCCCTCAGCCGCCGCCGCGGCGTCACTGCGCCGGAACAACGCCGCCTGCAGGCCCGGGTGCGCGCCGCGCAGAACTTCTTGGGCATGCCGCAATGCGTCCAGCGCAGCCTGCGCCTGCGCCCGTGGCAACTTCCAGTAGATGAACAACTGGCGCATGCGTGTGCCGTAGTGGGGTCGGCGGTGAGCCCGGATCAGTCCGCTTCGGCCGGGATGGCGTAGGGCAGGGCGGTAGGCTGCAGCAGCGGCCCGCCGGCGTCAAAGGCATGCAGGCTGCCACCGGCCAGCGCCGCCAGCTTCAGCTCGACCAGGGCGCTGTAGGCATCGTCGCCCAGGCGGCCGGCCAGCACCACCAGGCCGGCGGGCTGCCCGGGGTCGGCACTGTTGAAGATTTCCTGCCCGGGTTGCAATGGCACCGGGCTGGAAAACACCTGCGCCCGGCGTTTGATGGTGCCGCGGTACTGGCTGCGCGCCACCACTTCCTGCCCCGGGTAGCAGCCCTTCTGAAAGTTCACACCGCCCACCAGTTCCAGGTTCACCATCTGAGGCACGAACTGTTCGCTGGTGGCCGCCACCACACGCGCCACGCCGCTGTGCACTTCCAGCGCGCGCCAGGTTTCGTCGTTCAACACCGGCCACGCGCTGCCGTCCGCCCGCGTGGGCGCAGCCGGGCCGGCGTGCAGCCAGCGCGGCACGGCTTGCGTAGCAACGACGGCGTCGGGCAGGCGAATGCTGTCGCCCGCGGCACCGGCCGTGCGCGACCAGACGGCAGCGCTTGCTGCATCTGCCCCACCTGCCGCCCCAGCCTCAGCCCCAGCCCCCGCCCCAGCCCCAGCCCCAGCCCCGGTGCCCGCCAGGCCCCACAGCGGCAGTTCAGCCGTCGCGTCGCTGAGCTTGCAGCGCGCACGCAGCACGAACATCTGCAGGCGCTTGAGCACCGGCGCCAGCAGGTCGGCGCTGCAGGCCAGCAGCACCTGGTCGGGCGCCGGGCGCCAGACCACGAAGCTGGCCAGCAGCCGCCCCTTGACCGAACAGTAGCCGGCCAGCACCGCCTGGCCGGCGCCCAGGTGTTCGATGTCCTGCGTCAACTGGCCGTGCAGGAACTTCGCCGCCTCCTCGCCCTGGGCGCGGATCAGGCCCCAGTCAGCCAGACGCAGCGCGCCAGGTGAAGAGTGAGGGGACAGGGAAGGGGAAGGGCGGGCCAGGGCGTCGTTTGCGTTTGTCATGCTGTCATTATCATCAGCCGCCATGTCGAGCCGGTCATTCCTGTCGCGGCTGGCCTGGTGGCTGGCCATGTTGTTCTTGTTGTTGGCGTTGTGCGCCGGGGCGACTGCGTGGGTGGCCTGGAAGTGGGTTGACGCCCCGATGCCCCTGCGCACCGCCAGCGTTGAACTGTCGATCGAACCCGGCACCACGCCACGCACGGTGGCCCAGGGCTGGGCCGATGCCGGGGTGCAGGTTTCGCCGCGCTGGCTGTTCGAGTGGTTCCGCTGGTCGGGCCAGAGCCGGCAGATTCGCGCTGGCAGCTACGAGGTCGAAGCCGGCATCACCCCGCGCAGCCTGCTGGCCAAGATGGTGCAGGGCGATGAGACGATGGAATCGGTGCTGGTTGTCGAAGGCTGGACGCTGCGCCAGTTGCGCGACGCGCTGGCCCGCGCCCCGCAGCTGAAGGCCACGACAGCCGGCATGAACGACGCCGAACTGATGGCCGCCGTCGGCAGCCCCGGGCTGGCCGCTGAAGGGCGGTTTTTCCCCGACACCTACCGCTACAGCCGGGGCGTCAGCGACCTGACCGTACTGAAGCGCGCCCACCGCGCGCTGCAGCAGCATCTGGCCGCCACCTGGGAACAGCGCGCGCCCGCCACGCCGCTGAAAAGCGCCGATGAAGCGCTGATCCTGGCTTCCATCATCGAGAAAGAAACCGGCCTGGCAGCCGAACGCGGCTTGGTGGCCGGTGTCTTCGTCAACCGCCTGCGCATCGGCATGCTGCTGCAGACCGACCCGACGGTCATATACGGCCTGGGTGCCGGCTTCGACGGCAACCTGCGCCGACGCGACCTGCTGACCGACACGCCCTACAACACCTACACCCGCGGCGGCCTGCCGCCCACGCCCATTGCGCTGCCTGGCCTGGCTTCATTGCGCGCTGCGGTGCAGCCGACGCCGACCAAGGCGCTGTACTTCGTTTCGCGCAGCGACGGCAGCGGGCGCAGCGTGTTCAGCGAAAACCTGGCCGACCATAATCGGGCGGTGAATCAATTCCAGCGCGGCGGCCAGTGAACCCCAGCAAAGCGGGCCGGGGCCGTTTCATCACCCTGGAAGGCATTGACGGCGCGGGCAAGAGTTCGCACCTGCCGGCCATGCACGAATGGCTGCTGGCGCGCGGTGTCGATGTCGTGCTGTCGCGTGAACCCGGCGGCACCCCGCTGGCCGAAACCCTGCGCGAACTGGTGTTGCACCAGCCCATGGACGCCCTGACCGAAGCCCTGCTGGTGTTTGCCGCCCGGCGCGACCATGTGCAGCAAGTGATTGCGCCGGCCCTGGCGCGCGGGGCCTGGGTGCTGTGCGACCGTTTCACAGACGCCAGCTTTGCCTACCAGGGCGGTGGCCGCGGTTTCGACGGGAACCTGCTGAAGACGCTCGAGACCTGGGTGCAGAAAGGCCCGCCAGAAGTGCAGCCTGACTTGACGTTGTGGTTCGATGCCCCGGCGGCCCTGGCCGCTGCCCGACGCGCCGCGGTGCGCGCACCAGACCGATTCGAAGCCCAGGACGAGGCTTTTTTCGAGCGTGTGCGTGCCGGCTATGCCGCCCGTGCCGCCGGCGCGCACCAACGCTTCGTGGTTCTGGACGCCGCGTGCAGCCGCGATGAAGTCTGGCAGCAGGTGCAAGCGGCGTTGCAGGCGCACTTCGGGTAGTTGGCGAAAGTGATGCCAGTGACGCGAATGACGAAAATGACGCACGTGACGCACGTGACGCACGTGACGCACGTGACGCACATGACGCTTGTGCCGCTCGTGACGCCCGTGCCGCTCGTGACGCTCGAGACGCTCGAGACGCTCGAGACGCCCGCGACGAACATGACCCAAGAAAGCCCGGCCACGCCAGGAGACGGTCCGTGATGCCCGTGGCCGACCCCCAGGGCAATCTGCCGCTGCCCTGGCTGGCATCGCCGCTGTTGGCAGCCCTGGCGCAGCAACGCGGCCACGCCACCTTGGTACACGGCGCGCCCGGTGTCGGTGCGCTGGAATTTGCGCTCGCACTGGCCCAGGCCCAGCTGTGCGAAGCCGCGCCGGTGGGTGCCACTGCCGCGCCGCCTTGCGGACGCTGCGGCAGCTGCCATCTGGTGCAGTCTGGCCTGCACCCTGACCTGTTCGTGCTGTTGCCGGAAGTTCGCCGCCGCGAAACCGGCTGGCTGCTGCAGGACGACAAGCCCGAAGGTGAGGAACTGAAACGCAAGCCCAGCAAGCAAATTCGCATCGACGAAGTGCGGCTTCTGATCGACTGGTCGCACAAGACCAGCGCGCGCGGGCGTGGCAAGGTCGTCGTGCTGCACCCGGCCGAGGCGATGAACCTGCAGTCCGCCAGCGCGCTGCTGAAGACATTGGAAGAACCCCCCACGGGCACCCGGCTGCTGCTGACCACGGCCGACCCAGCCCACCTGTTGCCCACCGTGCGCAGCCGCTGCCAGCGCCTGGCCTTGCCAGCACCGCCGCCCTACATGGCCGCGGCCTGGCTGGCAGGGCAGGGCGTGGCCCGGCCCGACGTTCTGCTGGCCGCCTGCAACGCCCGCCCGCTGGACGCCCTGGCCCTGGTGGCTGCTGGGGTGGACGCTGCGGCCTGGGCCGCACTGCCGGGCGCCGTGGCGCGCGGTCAGGTGGCGGGCTTGGCCGGCTGGCCGCCCCCGCTGCTGGTCGACGCCTTGCAAAAGCTTTGCCACGACGCCATGGCGCACAGTGTGGGCGGCGCGGCGTGCTATTTCCCGCCTGACAGCCTGCCAGCCCGCGCGGCGCTGCTTGCCCTGCTGGCCTGGGCCGCAGAACTGGGGCGCGTCGCGCGACACGTTGACCATCCGTGGAGCGAAGCCTTGCTGCTGGACGCCCTGGTTCAGCAAGGGCGGCAAGCTTTGGCAACTGCGCCCCCAAGCCATGAAGCGCCTGCCCGGGGCTTCGCTACACTGGGGCGATGAACGAACGTGCTCCTACCCGCTCGGGCCCACCCGGGCCTGGCACCTTGCCTGTGGGTGCCGCCGCGCCCGTCGGCGGGCCGGCTGGCGGGGCCAATTCCGCACCGGCGGCGGCGGTGCCTGGCCCTCTGGCCCCTGCCAGTGCTTCTGTCAGCGCCTCTGCCAGCCGGCCCAGCGTCATACAGCTGGTGTTCCGTGAAAAGGGCGCGCTGTATGCGGCTTACATGCCCTTGTTGACCGATGGCGGGTTGTTCGTTCCCACGACTCGCGACTACCGTCTGGGCGACGACATCTATCTGCTGGTGTCGCTGCCCGACGACCCGCAGCGCTTTCCGGTAGCCGGCAAGGTGGCCTGGCTGACGCCTGCCAACGCGTCCGGCGGCCGCACCCAGGGCGTGGGTGTACGCTTTCCGAACGACGAGAAAACCCGCCAGCTGAAGATCAAGATCGACGAAAACCTGGGCACCAGCATCTCGTCTGCCAAGCCCACCCAGACGCTGTAGCGGGCGGACGCCGGCCAGAATGTTCGTTGATTCCCACTGCCATCTGAGCTTTCCTGAACTGCAGGCGCGCTTGCCAGAGATCCGCAACGCGATGGCCGCGGCACTTGTCGATCGCGCGTTGTGCATCTGCACCACCCTGGAAGAGTTCGACACCGTGCACGGGCTGGCCCTGGCGCACGACAACTTCTGGGCCACCGTCGGCGTTCACCCCGACAACGAAGGCGTGCAAGAGCCCACGCTGGCCGACCTGCTGCAGCGTGCTGCGCTGCCGCGCGTGGTGGGGATCGGAGAAACAGGGCTCGACTACTACCGCCTGAACGGCCGCAGCGTGGCTGACATGGCCTGGCAACGAGAGCGTTTTCGCGTGCACATCCGCGCCGCACTGGCCACCAAGCTGCCGCTGGTGGTGCACACGCGCCAGGCCAGTGCCGACACGCTGGCCATCCTGGCCGAGGAGGGCCAGGGCAGGGTACGCGGCGTCTTTCACTGTTTCACCGAAACCCAGGCCGTGGCCGACGCCGCGTTGGCCATGGGCTTTTACATCTCGTTTTCCGGCATCCTGAGCTTTCGCAACGCGCTGGAACTGCAAGACGTGGCACGCCGGGTGCCACTGGAACGCTGCCTGATCGAGACCGATAGCCCGTACCTGGCGCCCATGCCCCATCGCGGCAAGACCAACAGCCCTGCCTATGTGCCATTCGTGGCGGCCAAACTGGCTGAATTGAAAGGGCTGGACATTGCCACCGTGGCCCAGGCCACAACGCGCAATTTCGAGTCGCTGTTTGGTCTGCAACCCTTCAACAAGAGGTCTGAAAATCATGAAGTTTTGGTTTAAGTTAACAATCTATCTGGTTGCAGCCGTTGGTTTTTCTGGCGCAAGGGCCGATGCTTATGTCGACTTCTTCCGGGCCGTCAACATCGACGATGTGCGCACGGTCAACCAGTTGCTGGCGCGTGGCTTCGACCCCAATTCGCCCAACACGCGCGGCCAGCCGGCCCTGGTGCAGGCCCTGCGCGACGAATCACCAAAGGTGGCAGCAGCTTTGCTGGCGCACCCGAGCCTGAAGATCGACGCCACCACGCCAGCCGGCGAAACCGCGCTGATGATGGCCGCGCTGGGCGGCGACCTGGCCTGGACAGAAAGGCTGATTGCGCGCGGCAGCCAGGTCAACCGCGAAGGCTGGACGCCGCTGCATTACGCCGCCAGCAGCCCCGAACCCAAGGTGGTGGCCTTGCTGCTGGACAAGGGCGCCGACATCAACGCACCGTCTCCCAACCGCAGCACGCCGCTGATGATGGCCGCGCGCTACGGCAACGAAGACAGCGCCCAACTTCTGCTGGCGCGGGGTGCAGACCCGAAGCTGCGCAACGACCTGGGCCTGTCGGCAGCCGACTTTGCAACGACGGGCGGTCGCGAGGCGCTGGCCGCCAAGCTGGCGCAGATGGCGCAGTTGGCGCGCTGACCGTGTAGGAATTCCGCTGACACGCGATGTGTAGCCCCGCCCACTGTGGTCTGGCTCCGGTTGTGCCTAAAGTTGCCGACAACGCTGGCATTGCAGCCGCTGGAGTGACGAGATGTCAGTTGAAGCCCAAGTCAGGAACCCGTTCATGTTCATGGTGAACCCCGAGTCGGTGATTTCCGCCATGGAAGCCTCCAAGTGTTTGAAGGAATTGAACCGGCACGAGTGCCGACCACTGGACCACCGGGCTGCGGGCCCCGTGCCCGATGACAGTTCCGATGGGCAAGCTGTGAACGACTGAAGAGACAGCAACTGGGGGAAAAGGGGCTTGAGCAAGGCCCCTCTTTCCACCAGTTATAAGTGAGCACGATGTATATTATGTAAACTGTCATAGTGGATCTGCATGGCGGATCTGCATGGCGGATCTGCATGGCGGGTCTGCATGGCGGGTCTGTTCGCGAACGAGCGCAACCCAGGCGGCCTGTCACCCGATCGCTGCCAGCCTCGCCCCTGCTCTTGCCCAGATCGACGATTGTTTACCTGCGCGCAAACTGGCCTGTTTTGTGTGCTACCGAACGGAACCTCGGGCTTGCGAAAGCTACGCTGAATGGAACGCCGAATCAGCAGCCGCGCTGAACGCGGAGTTCACTTCAACAGGAATCGCGATGACGAACAGCAGTTTTCTTGGCGGCGAACGCGCAGCGCGATACGCAACAGGCCGGGACATCGATGCCCTGGGGCCCAGCGACAGCAGTGACAGTGGCAGCGATGTGCAAGGGGAACGCAGCCTGCGCGGCGAAGGCGAACATGCCGACGAGCTTGGCTCGCTGGTTGTAGGCACTGACAACGACAGCGACTCTTCCGGAACGGGCGAACGCGCCAGCGCCACCGGACGCGACGTGCCCGATGGTGCAGACATCATGCCGGACCACGTCATTGGTCCCGCAGGCGAACTTGAAAATGGTCGTGGTGGGTCGTCCATCGATGCCAGCCTCAGAGAGCTTGCCGCTGAGCAAACTGACCCAGAAGATGAAGCGCGTGACGATGGATAGCGCGAACGAGAAATCGCCGCCATGAACTGGCAAGCACATGTCTGACTGGGAACGTCTCCTGCTGCTGGGTCTGTTGTCGCCGCTGCTATGGTTGCAGGCCCGGCATGTGCGGCGTATTGCGCCGCACATGCCGGAGCCGCCGGGTCAGCGCGCTGGCACGTCTGGCTACGGACCGCTTGTGCGCCTGCTGGTGGCTGGCGACTCGGGCGCCGCAGGGGTGGGTGCTGCGACGCAGGAGCAGGCACTTTGCGGACAACTTGTCCAGCGGCTGAGCCAGCACCATACCGTTCAGTGGTGCGTGCTGGCAGTCAATGGGCTGGACTCGCCGGGCTTGATGCAATTGCTGAAGGAATCGCCAGCGGCGCGCTTCGACGTGGTCGTGCTTTCCATGGGTGCCAACGATGCCACCGGCCTGTGTGCTCCGCGGCAGTGGGCGCGGTGGCAGAACCGTCTGGCCGAACTGATTGCGGACCGCTTCGAGCCCCATTTGCTGGTGCATACCGCCGTGCCGCCCATGCATGCCTGCAAAGCCCTGCCACAGCCGCTGCGCTGGTTCATGGGCCGCTGGGCACGGCAGATGAACAGCACACTGGCGGGCCAGCTTGCCGACCAAGTGCTGCGCACCCTGCATTGGCACCCGGAGTCCACGACGAGCGACGGCATGGCCGCAGACGGCATGCACCCCAGTCCCGCGGGCTATTCGGTCTGGGCCGATGGCCTGAGCCGGCACATTCTGGCTGCGCGGGGTTTGCAGTAATGGGCCTACGCTGACAATCCAAGGCTTTCCAGAGATCGGTGGCCAAGGCGTGGCAATGCCCGGATCGGCCCGTAACTCAAGGCGCCGAAGCCGGATAGCCGGTGTAGCCCCTCGCACTGGGCCTGTAGAAGGTTGCCATGTCGGGCGCCTTCCTCGGGGCGTCGTTGCGCATCCGAGAAGCCAGGCCAGGGTTGGCCAGGAACGGCCGCGCGCGGGCGATCAGTTCGCCGCGCTTGTCGACCAGATGGATGTAGAGCAGGCCCAGTTCAGACGGAAATCCGGCCAGCGACAGGTACTGAGAGCGCACTTTCGCGATGTGTGTGGACGGCGGCGGTCACGGGTTTGCAAGCGTCCACCTGCGCCATGTCGTACAGCCCAGGGATGCGCGCGTAGCCCAGGCCGTTGGGGCTGGGCGGCAGTGCTGCTAGTGCGCCTCGTCGGTGACGATCTGCATACCGGCCCGTCGCCGGTGCAAGAGGAAAAGGTCAATGTCCGCGAAGACATCGTCTTCGGCCTGGAGAACGCACCCGAGGCCTTCATCAGTCTGCTCAAGGGCAAGAACTTCGGCAAGCTTGTCATTCAGCTGGCCCACGAGTAAGCGCAGCTGCCGGACTGGCGAACGACCCTGAAGTCCACGCCTATGCCGCCCTGCGCGTCCACACCGGGTGAGACATGGGCCAGGCGATGCAGCATCAGAAAGTGTCCATTCAAATTTACACATCGAAATGTCCACAATTTCTGACAAACCTCTTGCGCAGGCATCAGCGTTCCGGAAAACTCAGTCCGCGCCAACCTCAGCGGCGCGAATGGAGACCATCTTGAACAGCACCATCGTTGCCTACCTCGTTTTCGGCGCCTGCTTCGGGCTTTCCACCGGGTCTTATCAGCACATCTTCAGCGAGGGCCCCTCACGCCCTGGCGCGCCCGGAAATCGCTTGCTGTGGGTTCTGATCTGCACCTTCCTGTGGCCCATCATGGTGCTGACCGGCGTGCTTTCGATGGTGAAGCTTCGCGCGCGAGCCAAAGCCGCGGCACAGCAACGCTAAGTTCTTCGACGAAAGCAGGCTTTCACCCCTGATTCATTTCGAATCAGGGGTTGCACTCATCGCAGTCGGCCGGTCGGGCATGAAGCCGGCCGTCGCTGCGCGGTCGTTGCTCTCGATGGCCACAGGCTGCGCACCCGAAAATCTCGGCCGCAACGCTTTGTGTCGGTGCGCCGCACAATTCGCAAGGCAAGCCGCGGGCAACGTCAACGCGACCCCAGCCGGGCGCGGCGCAGGCCGGGCAACATGCCGCCACGCGCAGCGCCAACTGCATCGCCAGGCGGGTCAAGGTTTCCATCCGCGTTGGATTGAGATGCGCACGCATGTCGGTTTCGATGAGCGCGCAGCGGTCGGCAGAGGCGGCCGCCGCGGCGGCAACGGCGCGGTCAAGACCGCCACGGTCCACAATGCCTTTGCTCAGCGTTGCAGGCGCGTTCCCGGCGTTCGGTCGCACGATGAGCGCATGCGCCGGGAAGCCGACCTTGGCCAGAAAGCTGTCGATCGAACTCTCTGGCGCTCCGACAAGGTGGGCAAAGTTGGTGCGTGTTGCTGCCATCGTTTCCTGAATCACCAGGTCCCGGTCGGCATCCACGAACACCATCAGTTCAACGCCCGAAGACAGGAATGGCACCAAGGCGTGCGGACCGAAGCTGCCCTCGCTGGCGATGGCCAAACGAAGCCCGGTCGCCTCAATTCCCAGCCTGGCCTTGGCCACCGCGGTCTCGCGCATCGTGCCCTTTCGCGGGGTCTCGCCAGAGAAAGTTCCCAGCGCGTCGGTATCCACGTCCGTGGTCGCAACGACGTTCATCCCAAGAATTTGTCTGAACGCCGGGGCCACCGCACGTTCTTTGCCATGCAGGGTGATCAACACGGCGCTGCGGCCAGCGTAGGGGTGCGGCTCTTCTGGCATTTTTCTAGTCCCGTTTCCGGTCGGATTGTGAACCGTGATGCCCGCAGGCCCTGCCCTGGCTGCGTGGTCGCGCAAAGCGACCGCGGGGCCCCCCGACCGTGGGGCGTTTGGCCAACAGCGGCCGCTTAGCGGTTAAAACCATGGCACCCACGAAACCCTCAGGAGCGATGTGAGATGAATCTCTTCAAGCCCATGCACCCCCTGCCCTTGCTGGCAGCCTTGTGCGCCATGTTGGCCAGCCCCTTGGCCAGTGCACAAAAGTTCAGCCCTGGCTTGTGGGAACACCAGTTCACGATGAAGTCCGAAAGCGGCCGCATGGAAAGGGCCATGCGCGAGGCGCAACAGGCCATGGCCAGCATGCCGCCCGAGCAGCGCAAGATGATGCAAGACATGATGGCCAGCCAGGGTGTGGCCTTCGGACCCCAGGGCAACAGCGTCAAGGTCTGCATCACGAAAGAAGAGGCCGAGCGCGACGCCCCGCCGCCGGCCCAGGAAGGTTGTACCCAGACCAGCAAACGCAACGGCAACAGCTGGCAGCTCAGCTTCAAATGCCCGGGCCCACCGCCTTCCAGTGGCGACGGCACCGTGACCGTGCAAAGCCCGACGGCCTACAGCGGCTTGTTCAGGATCGTCACCGACATCGAGGGCAAGCCCGAGAAGATGAACATGAACACCAGCGGCAAGTGGCTGGGTGCGAACTGCGGCAACATCTTGCCGGTCAAGCCCTGAGACCGGGCCGCGCCGGCAGCTTCAAAGCCGGATGATGACCAGCGCCTGGCGCAGCGCAGCCCAGGCCTGAAGCGCAGCCGGCCGGTCGCCCGCCTGTTCCAGCGCCTGGGCATGGGCTGCAGGGGCGTCGTGCCCCAGGCTGCGCAACACGCTTTTCAAGCTGTGGCCCAGCAGGCGCAAGGACGGCATGCCTTCGTCCGTAGCGGTGGCCTTGTCGCCGGCCAGCAGGTCGTGAACGAACTGGTCGTGGCAAGCTGCTTCGAAGGCGTCGAAAAGCTGCTGGTCGCCGCCGAAGTTCCGGGCCAGGACCTGTGCCCGGCGCTGCGGTTCGGGCGCTGCCGCGGTGGGATTGCCTGCACCGTCTGCAGCGTCTGTAGCGCCAGCACCGTCTGCGCCGCCAGCGCCGACTGCGCCGTCAGCATCATCTGCACCATTCACACCGCCCAACCGATCTGGCCCTGTAACCCTGTGTATTTCCAGGCCATCGCGCACACATGCCACCAGCGCGGCCACCGGCGCCGGCTTGACCAGGTGGCGCCACACGCCCAGCGCAGCGAGTCGGGCCTGCGTGTCTTCGTCCAGTCGGGCACTGAACACCACAGTGCGTGGCCTGGCCGCGCCGGCCAGGCTGTCGAGCAGGTCGAAGCCGTTTTCGCCCGGCATCATCAGGTCTGTGACCAACAGGGCCACCGGGCCCTGCGCTGGTTCGACCGGATGCGCCAGCGCCGCCCGCGCCTGTGCAACGCTGGCGCACAGCACCAGGTCGATGGCTTCGTCTTCCAGCGCCAGCGCCACCAGCCTGCGGATCGACGGGTCGTCGTCCACCCACAGCACCCGCGGTGGCTGTGTCGGTGGCGGCTTCATGGTGCTGCAGCCAGTGCTTGTGCCAGCAGGGCAGGCAGTTCGATGGCCAGGCGCGGCTTGTGGGCCACCGGCACGCCCTGCAAGGCGAAGGCGTAGGGCTGGCGCTGGTCGGCATCCAGGCCCGTGACGACGATCAGCCGCATGCGCCCGAAGGCCGGATGAGACCGCAGCCCGCTGATCAAGGTGGCGCCGTCGATGCCCGGCAAAAGGATATCGACCAGCAGCACGTCGGGTTGCAATTGCCCGGCCATGGCCAGGCCGGCTATGCCGTCGTCGGCCAGCTGCAAGTCGACCTGCGGAAAGTGCTGCTGCACCAGCAGCTTCACCAGCGTCTGGGTGTGGCGTGAATCTTCGATCAGCAACACGCAAGGCCGCCGGGCTGCGGCCGTTAAATGGCCAGCCGGGGGTGCTGTTGACACACTCTGGCGGGACTGCCGCGCCTGTTGCCAGCGCTGGACGGAAGCGCGCGAAATGCGTCTGTGGCCGCCAGGCGTCTTCCAGGCCTGAAGTTCGCCGCGGTCGACCATGAGTTGCACCGAACGCACGGCCAGGCCCAGGGTGCGCGCCACTTCCAGCGTGGTGCAGACCTCGCCGTCGCCTTGCGGGGCGTCAGTGGGGTTGTCGGGTTCTGAAATAGGCATGCGTGCGATTCTGCCGGATCTATCGTTTCACCCGCCTGTGACCAAAATGATAATTATCACTTCAATCATAATTCGGGCCTGAATTCGATTCGCCACCTTCACCACGACAGCCCATGAAGAACATCCTCATCGTCGAAGACCATGCCGACATCCGCCGCCTCATCCGGATGACGCTGGAATTCGAAGACGTCCAAATCACCGAAGCTGCAACCGCCCAGCAGGGCTGGGACCTCGCCCGCCAGACCTCGCCCGACCTGATGCTGCTGGATGTGATGATGCCCGGCGAGATGAACGGCCTGGACTTGTGCCGCGCGCTGAAAGCGCATCCCAAGCTGCGCCACGTGGGGGTCATCATGCTGACGGCGCGCGACGCCCCCGGCGACCGTGAACAAGGCTTGGCCGCCGGCGCCCAGTGCTATCTGGTGAAGCCCTTCAGCCCCATGCAACTGCTGGAACTGCTGCACGACGTGGTGGCCGCATGAACGCAACACATTGCTTCACAGACGCCGCAACGGCCCAGATGGAACGCCTGGTGGCCGACTTCGGGCGCATGTACCGCGAGCGCAACGACGCGCTGCAGGAAGTGGCGCGCGCCCACCATGACGCCCTGCTGCGCCTGGCACGCGCGGCCGAATACCGCGACGACGACACGGGCGTACACATCGTGCGCATGGGTTGGCTGGCCGGGGCCCTGGCTCTGCGCCTGGGCATGGACCCGGCCTGGGCCCTGCTGCTGCGCCAGGCTGCGCCGATGCACGACGTGGGCAAGATCGGCATGCCCGACGCAGTGCTGAAAAAGCCCGGCAAGCTGACGCCCGAAGAGCGCGCGGTGATGAACGATCACCCGCGCATCGGCGCAGAAATCCTGGGCCGTTCGCGCATTCCCCTGTTCCAGTTGGCCGCCGAAGCTGCGCTCACGCACCACGAGCGTTGGGACGGCACCGGTTACCCCAGCGGCCTGGTTGGCGAAGCCATTCCGCTGTCCGGACGCATTGTTGCGGTGGTGGACTTCTTCGACGCCATCACCATGGACCGCTGCTACCGCCCGGCGTTTGCCGACGACCTGGCACTGCGCATGCTGCAAGAGCAAAGCGGCCATGCCTTCGACCCGCGCGTGGTCGACGCCTTCCTGGCCGCTGCCCCGGAACTGCTGGCCCTGCGGGACCGCATCACGCGCGAACGGCCGGGCCTGGAGGACTTGGTGGGCGACACCGTGCCCAAGCCCCTGCCGGATTTTGCAAATACGGCAACGCCCTCACCCTCACCCTCACCCTCCCCTGCGCCTGCGCCATCCCCCTCCCCTGCGCCCTTGACGTTGCCCTTGCCCTTGCCCTTGCCCGCGCCCGTACCTACACCTGCCCCGTCCCGAAGCCTTGTGTCAGCCGGCCTGGCCGTTGGCCTGGCACTGTGCTTGTCGCTCCTGGGCGCGCCCTCGCCTGCCCAGGCCGGCCCGGTGCTGGACCGCGTGCGCGCAGCCAAGGTGGTGAAGGTCTGCATCTGGCCCGACTACTACGGCATCAGCCTGCGCCACCCGCGCACCCAGCAGCTGCAGGGTCTGGACATCGACCTGTCGTCCGAACTGGGCCGCGACCTGAAGCTGGGCGTGCAGTACGTCGATTCTTCTTTCCAGACCCTGGTCGAAGACCTGAAAACCGATCGCTGCGACGTGGCCATGTTCGCCGTCGGCATGCTGCCCCAGCGCATGGCCGTGCTGTCCTTCACCCGGCCGTACATGCAGAGCGACATTTACGCCGTCACCACCAAAGGCAGCCGCGTCATCACGCGCTGGGAAGACATCGACAAGCCCGGCGTGGCCGTGGCCGTGCAGGCCGGCACCTTCATGGAACCTGTGATGGCCACGGCGCTGAAGCAGGCGCGGCTGGTGCGCGTCGCCCCGCCTGCCACGCGCGAACGTGAACTCGAGGCCGGGCGGGTCGATGTCTTCATGACCGACTACCCCTACAGCCGCCGCCTGCTGGACAACGCCGACTGGGCCACCCTGGTCTCGCCGCCGGGGAGCTTTCATCCGCTGCCGTACGCCTATGCGGTCAAGCAGGGCGACGAAGCCTGGCTGGCGCAGATGGACGACTTCGTCGCCCGCATCCAGCGCGACGGTCGCTTGGCAGCTGCTGCCCGGCGCCATGGGCTGGAAGCCATCGTGCGGCTGAAGTGAACCCCGCAATCCCGTCAGACCCACCCGTCGCCCGGCGTTCCTGGCGCGCGTGGGTGCCGCTGGCGGGTGGTGCCGCGTTGCTGCTGGCGGTGCTGGGCAGCCTGCTGGCCGTGGCCTGGTACGAACGCGGGCTGGACGAGCGTTACGCGCTGGAGCGCAGCGAATTGCTGGCACACGTGTTGGCCGACAGCGCTACGCGGCAGGTGGAAGCCACAGCGCTGGCGGTGGCCACCTTGTCCGAACTGCTGGCCAGCGGCCTGGGCCCGGAAGGGCCAGAAATGCGCGCGGCCATGGCCCAGACGCTGGTGAACCTGCCCTTCTTGCGTGGCATCGGCGTCGTCGATTCGCAGGGCCGAGTGCTGGGCAGCAGCGCACCAGAAGAGATGGGTCTACGCATCCGGCTCGACGCGCTGGGCCCATGGCCTCTTGAAGGGCGCGACCGGCTCGGGCCGGTGGTGCCCGCGCGTCGCCTGGCTGACCTCAGCAAGGACACCATCGCGGCAGCGGCACCTCCAGGCGTGGGTTTCCTGCCGCTTGGGCGCGCCCTGGCGCTGCGCAGCGGGCAGCCGGTGCTGGTGGTGGCGCAAATCAATCCGCAGGCTTTCACCACTTTTCAGCAGGTTTTGCTGAACAGCCCCGACATGGATGCCGCACTGCTTTCCTACGACGGCCAGCTGATTGCTGCAACTTCGGGCGTGGTGCGGCTACCCGGCGATTCACTGACCCCACTGCCGCCCTTCACCCAGTTCCTGCCGCGCCTGGAACAGGGCAGCTGGCAAGGCAAAGGCCTGCGCGATGGCCCGCAATTGGCGGCCTTTCGCACATCGGCCAGCCGCCCGCTGCTGGTGGTGGTGGAAACCAGCCTGGCCACGGTGCGTGCGCAAGGCGCTGCTGGCGAACGTGGTCTGGCCCTGGCCGGGCTGGTGGCTACCGCGCTGCTGGCGGGCATGACCTGGCTTTGGCTGCGCTTTGTACGCGCACGCGAACTCGCGCGGCTGGCGCTGAAACAGGCGCAGGCCGAGGTTGCACGCAGCGAACGCGCGTTGAGCATCACCGTCAAGAGCGTGCAGGAACTGATCTTCCGCGCCGACGCCGAAGGCCGCCTGAGCTTTGTGAACGAGCGCTGGAGTCTGATCAGCGGCCAGGGCACAGCCAGCGCCATCGGCACCCGGTTGGCCGACCGCGCCCCGGCCGCCGAGCGCGCCCATGTCGAGGCCTTGTTTGCTGGTGATGGCGGCAACGGCCTGCGCCGGGGTGCGGTGCAGCTGCTGGACATGGCGGGCACCGAACGTTCGTTCGACATCGCCGTGATGCCGCTGCAGCAAGATGGCCGCCTGGTGGGCTTCGCCGGCAGCGCCAACGATGTGACGGCGCGCACCGTCGCCCAGCGCGCTCTGCAGGCGCAGCTGGCCTTTACGCGCCAGATGATGGACGCCAGCCCGCTGCCCCAGTCCGTGGTCGACGCGAACCGGCGCTATCTGCTCGTGAATCGTGCGTGGGAAGACTTCACCGGCCTGAGACGCGCCAAAGTGGTGGGAACGGTCGTCGGCGCGTACCTGCCGCTGGCAGACCAGGCGCTGCACGAAGCCCGGGACAAGGAACTGCTGGCCAGCGGCGAGCCCCAGCGCTATGAATCGGTGGTGGAGCACCGCGACGGTACGCTGCGCGATGTGCTCATCAACAAGCTGCTGCTGCCGGGCGAAGACGGCCGACCCGCGGGTGTGTTGTCGGTGATCGTCGACGTCACTGAATTCCGCACCGCCGAACGCGCCACGCGCGAAGCGCGCGATGCGGCCGAGAGCACCCTGCGCGCAAAGTCTGAATTCATTGCCAACATCAGCCACGAGCTGCGCACGCCGCTGCAGTCGATCATGGGTTTCTCGGAACTGGGCCAGATGCGCAGCCGTGAACAGCCGCGGCTGGCCGGCATGTTCGGCGACATCCACGGCGCCGGCCAGCGCATGCTGGCCCTCGTCAACGACCTGCTGGACCTGGCCAAGGTCGAAAGCACCAGCGGCACCCTGCACCTGCAACGCAGCGACCTGCGCCCGCTGCTGCAGGCGGTGGCCCGCGAGTTCGAACCGCTGTTGCTGCAGCGGGGCTTGCAGCTGCGGATACAGCTTCCGCCCACGCCGCTGCTGGGCAGGATGGACGCCGTGCGGCTGGCCCAGGTGCTGCGCAATCTGCTGGCCAATGCCATCAAGTTCTCGCCGCTGAATGGCACGGTAGAGGTGCTGGCCGAGCACACTGACGACGACGAACTGCATGTTGCCGTTGCTGACCGCGGCCCTGGCGTGCCGCCGGCAGAACTGGAAGCGATCTTCGAGCCCTTCGTGCAGTCCAGCCAGACCAAGGACGGCTCGGGCGGCACCGGCCTGGGCTTGGCCATCTGCCGCAAGATCGTCAGCGCCCATGGCGGGCACATCCAGGCCGAGAACCGGCGCGGCGGCGGTGCTGTCTTTCATGTCAACCTGCCCGCAGGCGGCACCGCGCCGACACGCCCAGCGCCGCTGTAGGCCGGCCGCTGGCGGTTCAGCCGGGCTGGTCGGCGATGCTGGCGTACAAGTCCAGGTAAGACTTGGCCGGACCGGCCCAGCCCAGGGGCTGTGCCATCGCGCTGTGCATCAGCCCGCGCCAGACGGCGGGTTGTTCGAACGCTGCGAGCGCACGACGCACGCAGCGCTCGAATGCGGCGGGCACGGCCAGGTCGAAGACGAAGCCGGTGGCGCGGCCACTGGCCATGCTGCCCGGGTCGGCATCGACCACCGTGTCGGCCAGGCCGCCCACGCGCCGCACCACGGGCAAGGTGCCATAGCGCAGGCCGTACAGCTGTGTCAGCCCGCAGGGCTCGAAACGCGAAGGCACGGCAATCACGTCGGCGCCGGCCACCAGGCGGTGGGCACGCGCCTCGTCGTAACCCACGAACACATGCACGCGCCCGGGGTGCGCCAGTTGGGCCATGCGGAAGGCCGCTTCCAGCGCCGGCTCACCCGCACCCTGCACCGCAAACTGCACGCCGGCAGCCACCAGTTCGGGCATGGCCGCCAGCACCAGGTCCAGACCTTTTTGCGAAGTGAGCCGGCTTACCACCGTCAACAGCAGCGCCTTGTCGTCGACTTGCAGGCCCAGTTCGGCTTGCAAGGCGCGTTTGCAGTCGCGCTTGCCCTGCAGACGTTCGGCGTCGTAACGGGTGGCGATGGCCGGGTCGGTAGCCGGGTTCCAGAGCGCGTCGTCGATGCCGTTCAGGATGCCCAGCACATGGGCACCGCGTTCGCGAATCACGCCGTCCAGCCCGCAGCCGAATTCGTGCGTGGCGATCTCGCGTGCGTAGTTCGGGCTGACCGTGGTCACGCGGGTGGCGAACTTCAGCCCCGCTTTCATGAAGCTGAGCTGGCCGTGATATTCCAGCCCCGCGGCCGAGAGCAGCCGTGTGGCCACGCCCAGCAAGGACCAGTCCTGCATCGGAAACAATCCCTGGAAGGCCAGGTTGTGCACCGTGAAGACGCTGGCCGCCTGCGTCGGCACATGCTCAGTCATGTAGGCACAGGCCATGGCGGCATGCCAGTCGTGGGCATGCACGATGTCTGGCGCCCACTGTGGGTCGCAGTCCTGGGCAGCCAGGTGGGCCGCCACCCAGCCCAGCAGGGCGAAGCGCTGCAGGTTGTCGGGCCACTCCTCGCCCTGGCTGTCCTGGTAGGGGCTGCCACCCCGCTTGTAGAGATAGGGCGCGTCGATCACGTACACCGGCAGCTTGGTGCCGGGCCTGCGCGCCAGCAGCAGGCGCACGCGCAGCGCCCCGAAG
>JBBQAW010000038.1:0-21101 GCA_038316815.1 Burkholderiales bacterium | reverse complement strand
GGTTGATGATCGGCTGCTGATGTTGCCCAGCCAGGCCCAGATGCTTGCCCCTGTTGAGCGATACGTTGACCCATGCTTAGACGACACCTGTTCCTGTCTGCCTTGGCCTTGCCGGTAGTGGCGCGCGCGGAAGAACGCGTGGCGGCCTTGCTTCGCGAAGGCGGCCTCGTCATCGCCTTTCGCCACGCCTTGGCGCCGGGCACTTTCGACCCGCCGCAGTTCAAGCTGGGCGACTGCAGCACCCAGCGCAACCTGAACGACGAAGGCCGCGCCCAGGCGCGGCGCATGGGGCAGTGGCTGGTCGCACGGCAGCTGGCGCCCAGCGATGTCCGCAGTAGCCCCTGGTGCCGGTGCATGGACACGGCCACCCTGGCCTTCGGGCGCGCGCAGGCCTGGGCCGCGCTGGGTTCGCCACGGGGTGCCAGCGAAACGACCAATGCCGAGTCGCTGCGCGCGTTGCGAGCGGCCGTGGCCGCCGCCAGCCGCCAGCCTGGCCGCTTCGAGGTCTGGGTAACGCATCAATTCGTCCTGAACGACCTGGTGGGTGTGTCCACCGCGTCGGGCGAAGGCCTGCTTCTGCGCGATGCTGGCGATGGCAGGCTGCAGGTGCTGGCGCGGCTGGCGGTCGGCTGAACAGCTGCTGACGACCGGCAGACGATCCGCTGAACAGCTACTGACGACCGGCAGACGATCCGCTGAACATGCACCGGCCGACTGACCACAATCCCGCCATGACGAACGCCATCACCCCCGCCCAGATCATCCGCTCGCACATCCGCACCGTGCCCGACTGGCCTGCGCCGGGGGTGCAGTTTCGCGACATCACGCCGCTGCTGGCGAACCCGCGCGTCTTTCGCATCCTGATCGACGAGTTCGTGCACCGCTACTTCGACACGAAGCCCAGCGCCATTGCCGGGCTGGACGCACGCGGCTTCATCATCGGCGCGGTCGTGGCGTACGAATTGAACGTCGGCTTCGTACCCATTCGCAAGAAGGGCAAGCTGCCCTTCGCGACCGTCGAAGAAACCTACGAACTGGAATACGGCAGTGCCACGGTCGAAATGCACGTTGACGCCGTCAAGCCTGGCGACCGCGTGGTGCTGATCGACGACCTGATTGCCACCGGCGGCACCATGATGGCGGGAAAAAAACTGCTGGAACGTCTGGGCGCGCAGGTGATCGAGGGCGCCGCTATCGTCGACCTGCCTGAGCTGGAAGGCTCGGCCAGATTGCGCGCCGCCGGCCTGCCGCTGTTCACCCTGGTCGACTTCGCGGGGCATTGACGGCCACCGGCCGTCGTCCTTGTGGCCTAATCGAGGGCTGTCCAGAAATTTTTCGACGAGTCCATCATGGCCAACAAAATCCGTACCGAAGCCGACCGCAAGGCTACACCGCGTCCGCCGCCCGTTCCCGGCACCAATTCGCGCATCAACGGCGGCGGCCAGCGAACCAGCCTGGAGCGTGGCTCGCATACGCGCAGCAAGAAGAACCCCGGCAAGCGCCCCGGCAAGGGCGGCTGACCCGACAAGGGTCTTCCGCGGGCGCTGACTTCGTGCGCCCGGCCTGACGATGTTGCGCATCACCGAACTCCGGCTGCCGCTGGACCACCCGGACGGAGATCTGCGCTCGGCCGTCTGTACCCGGCTGGGTTTGCGTGACGACGAACTGAAGGCCTTCACCGTCTTCAAGCGCAGCTTCGACGCGCGCAAGAAATCGGCCATCGTGCTGATCTACACGCTGGACTGCGAACTCGCAACCGGCGTGGATGAACCCGCGGTGCTGCAGCGTTTTCAGGGCGACCCGCATGTGCGACCCAGCCCCGACACGCGCTACCGCTTCGTGGCGCAGGCGCCGGCCGATTTCCGCGCGAACACTCACGGGCGAGGCCAGGAAAAGCTGCGCCCCGTGGTCATCGGTTTCGGGCCTTGTGGCCTGTTCGCGGCCCTGGTGCTGGCGCAGATGGGTCTGGCGCCCATCGTGCTGGAACGCGGCCGCCCCGTGCGCGAACGCACCAAAGACACCTGGAGCCTGTGGCGCCAGGGCGTGCTGAACCCCGACAGCAACGTGCAATTCGGCGAAGGCGGGGCCGGCACCTTCAGCGACGGCAAGCTCTGGAGCCAGATCAGCGACCCGCGCCACCTGACGCGCAAGGTGCTGACCGAATTCGTCAAGGCCGGCGCGCCGGAAGAAATTTTGTTCGTCGCCAAGCCGCACATCGGCACCTTCCGCCTGGTCGGCGTGATCGAGAAGATGCGCGCCGACATCGAAGCCCTGGGCGGCGAAATTCGCTTCGGCCAGCGCGTGAGCGATCTGCAGATCGAGACCGACGCCCGCGGGCAGCGCCGCGTTTGCGGCGTGGTGCTGGCCTCAGGCGAGCAGATCAGCGCCAGCCATGTCGTCATGGCCCTGGGGCACAGCGCGCGCGATACCTTCGCGATGCTGGCCGAGCGTGGCGTGTTCCTGGAAGCCAAGCCTTTTTCGATCGGTTTCCGCGTTGAACACCCGCAAGGCGTGGTCGACCGCGCGCGTTTCGGCGCCAACGCCGGCCACCCCCTGCTGGGTGCGGCCGACTACAAGCTGGTGCACCATGCCAGCAACGGCCGTTCGGTCTACAGCTTTTGCATGTGCCCCGGCGGCACGGTGGTCGCCGCCACCAGCGAACCTGGGCGGGTGGTGACCAACGGCATGAGCCAGTACAGCCGCAACGAACGCAATGCGAATGCTGGCATCGTCGTTGGCATCTCGCCCCAGGACTACCGGCAGGACGGCCGCCACGACGGACCGGTCAACCCGCTGGACGGCATGGCCTTCCAGCGCTTCTGGGAAAGCCGCGCCTTCGAGCTGGGCGGCGGGGCCTATCACGCACCCGGGCAGCGGGTGGGCGACTTCTTGCTGCGCCGCCCGTCCACCGCCTTCGACAGCGTCCAACCCTCGTACAAGCCCGGGGTCACGCCCACCGATCTGGCCCAGCCCGGCCGCGGCAGCCTGCCTGACTATGCGCTGGACGCCATCCGCGAAGCCCTGCCCGCTTTCGAGCGCCAGATCAAGGGCTTCTCGATGCCCGACGCCGTGCTGACCGGCGTGGAAACACGCACCTCGTCGCCGCTGCGCATCACGCGCGGCAAGAACCACCAGAGCCTGAACGTCGCTGGCCTGTACCCCGCCGGCGAGGGCGCGGGCTACGCCGGCGGCATCATGTCTGCCGGTGTTGACGGCATCGAAGTGGCTGAATCGCTGGCGACAGACCTGCTGGGCTTGCCCGAGCGGAGCGCCTCCTGGACCACTTCTTCGTAGCTCAGTGTTCGGCCAGCTTTCCGAGATCGTGCTTCGTTAAAAACGATATGCCCCGGCCTCTTTCAGGTCGACACTCTTGCTTGGGCCACCCTGCCCGGCCCTGATCAATCCAAGGCGTCAGGACAGGACTTAAAAATGGCGTGCGGCTGCACTACATTTTCAAAATGACAATCGCTGTCATTCCTCAAGTGCGCGCCGAGCCACAGCTTCGCGCTGATCTTGATTCGGTGCTGATGCCAGGCGAAACGTTGACCGATTTCGTCGAGGCTTCGGTGTGGAGTGCCGTTGAGTTCCGGCGGGGGCAAACTGATTTTGCAGCCCGGTGCGACGCCTCGTGGGCTCAATAGAAGCGCACAGCGGTTTCCGTCCCGGCAGATGTTGTCCTTTCCAAGCTCGAGGCCAAGGTCGCAGCACGGATCAAACAACTGCAGAAATAGCCTCCTCTCGAGTACCCCCCACAGCTACCGCAAGGCAGGCGCACGTCCGACGTTGCGCGAACTCATCGTTCCGTTCGGCTCTACGGGTATGTCCTTCGCTTCGACATCTGCACACCGGAACTGCTGCTGGTAGCCGGCGCACGTCACCAGCGCGAACAGGACTACCACCAAAGTCAACGAATCGTCAGCAGTTCTTGAAAACCTGGCCGGCCAGAAAGCCGCCCCTCAACAGTACCCGCTTGTGGCCGTCACGGTGAGCAGCCGAACGACGGCTGCCCGACAGCCCTGTGCGAAAGCTGGCGGGCCGGCGTCCCGGTTGCCAGGGTGGGCGCCTCGGGCAGCCCCAGGGCTGAACGTGGCCGTTTCAGATTCGTCGCCCTGAAGCTGACGCTGATCCTTCGGCGGGATGTGCCCATTTTCTGGCGGCCCTTGCATCACGCTGTGGTCGGCCGCAGCACGAACGACCATGCCCTTCGACTTGCCGCTGATCGTGGTGGCGTGCCGACCACGCGCCTCCGCCCCCCAGCTGACTCAAGCCGCCGCAGCCGCCCGCGCTTGCCAAAGCGCCATCGTGCGGCGGTGTTCGGGCACGACCGACAGGAAGCCGTGACGCAGCGAATCGTCATCGATGGCCGCGGCCGCCGCCTGCAGCGCGGCGTGTGCCTCGTCCAGCGCGGTGTCGGCGCGCGCGTTGCCGGCGGCAGCCCAGACCTCGTGCACGGTCAGCCGAATCTGATGTTCGGAGGCGCCGGCATACGGATTGGTCGCCCTGGGGGCGGATGCGGCCGCGTGTTGCAGCATCGTTTCGACAATGCCGGCAGCCTTGGCTGTGTCGTCGCCGGCCAGCGCCGCGCGGGCCAGGCCGCAAAGGCTGTCGAGCAACCAATCGTCGTCGCGTATGTCGCGCGCCAGCGCCGCCGCAGCCTCGAAGGCCAACGCCGCTGCCGGATGATCGCCGCGCGCGAGTTCGGCAATGCCCAGATTCGCCTGGATGTTGCACAGGTGGCGCCGGTTGCCGACCTCGGCGCAGATGCGCATGCCAGCGCGCGCCAGCGCTGCTGCGCGGTCTGCATCGCCTTCGAACAGCGCCAGTGTCGACAGTGGGCAGTGCAACCCGCCTTCGAGCGCGCGATTGCCGGTCAAGCGGCTCAGATACAGCCCGTCTTCCAGCTCATGCCGCGCGGCATCCAACGCGCCGAACCGCAACCAGCTATTGCCCAGGTTGGCCGCGTCGATGGCCTCCGAGCGCAAATCGCCCAACGCCCGGCTCAGCGGCCGCGCCAGCGTGTTCAGTCGCAAAGACTCGGCGGCATCTCCCAGACGTGACGCGCAAACGCCCAGGGCGTTCAGGAAGCGCAGTTGCAGGGCCGGCAACTGCAGCGCCTGCGCGCGTACCAGGCCCTGGGTGGCCAGGGCACGACCGCCCAGCGAATCGCCATGGTCTGCGCGCGCCAGGGCCAGCCTCTGCAGCGCGCGCAGTGCCAGAGCATCGTCGCCCGATTGTTCGGCCAGGGACTGCGCGCGCTCGGCCTCGCGTTGCTGCGTCGCCCAGTCGCCGGTGCGATGGGCGATGTCGCAACTGCGCCAGGCGGCCTCGGCGCGCAGGGCGTCGTCGTCCAGGGTTTCGGCCAGCAGCAGCAGCGCCGCGATGTCGGCCTGTTGCTCCACGCGCCGGCCCATGCCGTCGAAGATGCGTTCGCGGCAGCACAGCGCGCGCCAGCGCAGGCGGTCGTCGGCGGAACCGGCCAACGCGAGCATGCGCGCCACGTGGTCAAGCACCGCGGCACCCGCGTAGCCAGCCAGCGCCAGTTCGGCCGCGATGACGTGCTGCTCGCAGGCACGTGCGCTGTCGCCGGCCCGTTCGTAGTGGTGTGCGGCCAGGCCGGCAAAGCCCTGCGACTGCGGCCCGCCGGCCCGTGCAAACCAATCGGCAGCGCGTGCGTGCGCGTCGCGGCGCTGGCTTTTCAGCACCGTGTCGTAGGTCACGTGGTGCAGCAGTGGATGCCGGAAGCTGTATTCGCGGGCGTTGTCCAGCGGTTCCAGCGGTGTCAGCGGCAGAAGCGGCAGAAGCGGCAGCACCAGGGCGCGTTGCGCCAGGGGCGGCAGCTGTTGCACGGCCTGTGGGCTGACGTAGGCCAATGCGCTGTCCCAGAAATTGGCGCCGACGACGCTGGCCAGCTGCAGCGCATGGCGTTCGACTGCCGGCAGCCCGTCCAGGCGCGCCTGCAGCACGCCGGTCAGGGTCTCGGGCACGCGCACCTCGCGCAAGCGCTCGGCATGCAGCGTCCAGTGTTCCGCACCAGTGCCGATGGCGCCAGCGTCGATCAGCATGTTGAGCACTTCCTCCATGTAGAAGGGGTTGCCGTCTGCGGCGCGCGTCAACAAGCTGCGCAGCGAAGCGGGTGCGTCGGGCAGGCGCTGCAGCAGCGCGGCTGCGAGCGTTTCGCTCTTGTCCGCATCGAGTGGTGCGAGCTCGATGCGCAGCGCCTGGGCGGCTGCCGCTGCTGGCGGCGCCGTGCGGCGCTCGCCGAGCGTCGGCCGCGTTAGCAGCAGCAACAGCAGGGGCAGTTCTGGCGCGGCACGGGCCAGGTGATCGATGAAGTCGAGGCTGGCGTCGTCGGCCCAGTGCAAGTCGTCCAGCAGCAACAACACGGCCTGCGCCGCTGCGCGGCCGGCCAGACCGCGCAGCGTCAGCACGGCGGCGTGGAAACCGCGCTGTCGGATCTGGATCCCGTCACCGCGGATACCGGCCACGTGCGGGCTGTCACCATAGTCCAGGCCCAGCAGCTGTCCCAGTAGGTGCAGGTGCATGGGGGCGTCGCCATCGCCAGCAGCGGCGGCCAGCACGGGCAGCAGGCGGCACTCGAAGGCGGCACGGGCGACCGCCGGGTCGTCGCCGGCGGCGATGCCGGCCAGACCTGCAAAAAGATCGCGCAGCAAGCCATAGGGCCGCAGTGGCGACTGCGGCGTGGACCGGGCTTCGAGCACCGGTACCCCGCCACCCGCGGCGGTACGTTGCAGGAACTCGGCGATCAGGCGGCTCTTGCCGACGCCTGCCTCGGCCACGACGGTGACCGCACAAAAGCCGGCGCCCGCTTGCTTCAAGCGCTGCCAGGCCAGTTCCAATTGGGCCAGTTCGGTGTCGCGCCCGACCAGCGGGGTAGCCATGCCGTCGACGCCACGGCCCGGCCCGCGCCGACCCGGCGGCCGTTCGCCTTCGACGAGCCAGGTGCGCACTGGCTCGTCGACACCCTTGATGTGTAGCGGGTCCTGCGGCTGCAGCAGAAAAACACCGCGCACCAGCCGCTGCGTGGCCTGGCTGATGCGCATCGCGCCCGGCGGCGCGGTCTGCTCCATGCGCGCTGCGATGTGCACGGTGATGCCGCGAATGCTCGACTCGTCTGCGGCGTCGCCACTGCCACCGAACAGTCCGCCCATTCCGCCCATTCCGCCCAGCAGCACGCCGCCGCTATGTACGCCCACGCGCACGTCAAAGCCGGCATGGCCATGGCGCGCCAGCACCTCGGCGCCCATGGCGCGCCCCTCGGCCAGCAGGGCCAGCCCGCAGCGCACGGCGCGCTCGGCGTCATCCTCTTGCGCGCCATCGGCACCGAAGGCGGCGAGCAGGTTGTCGCCGGCGTACTGAAGCACTCGGCCCCCGTTGGCGGCGACCACCGCCGTGCAGCGTTTCAGGGCGCCATCAAGCACGGCGGCGTTGTCCTCGGTGTCGAGCAGGCGGCTCAGCGTGGTGGAACCGACGATGTCCATGAAAAGTACGCTGACCTGGCGCAGATGTGCTCCGACGGCGGCGCCGCCGCCTTCGGCAGATTCGATCGTGGTCAGCCGCTCCTGCAGTGGCGCCAGGGCCCGGTCGACGACCGCGTCGCCCAGCAGCGCGCGTTGCGCCTGCAGCGCGGCGATGGCCGCCTGCAGTGCTGCTGACTCGCCGTTCACCGGCAGGCCCGCACGCCGTCACCCGCCGCATTGCTGACCGCGGCCTTGGCTCTGCCCATCAGGGCATCGACGCTCTTCGGGGTCTGGCCCGCGAACGCGGCGATCGCGCGCGCCCTGGCCAGTTCGCGGCGATCGTCGCGGTGAATGTCGAGGTCTGTCATTTGCCCTGCGTTCTGGCGGCTCTGGGTCGGCCCAACTGCTGATTCTGGATGACCTGCGCCAGCGCCGGCAGGGTCACCATTGCCGAAGGCGCGGGGCCGGGGCTTGCTGCCGGTCATACTGTGGCTGGCCGGACAGGCACTGCAGCGCATGCGTCCGGCGGCTGGCATCCAAGCCTTGTTGAATGCTTCACAGAACCAAGGAAAGACCGTGCTCAAGTTCTACTACTCGCTGGCCCCCAACCCCATGAAGGTGGCGCTGTTCCTGGAAGAGGCCGGCCTGCCCTATGAAGCCATTCCCGTGGACACGCGCAAGGGCGAACAGCATGCCCCCGCCTTCATGTCCTTGAATCCCAACGCCAAGGTGCCGGTGCTGGTGGATGGCGAAACCACGGTGTTCGACAGCAGCGCCATTCTGTTGTACCTGGCCGACCAGAGCGGTCAGTTCCTGCCGGCGGCTGCGCATCGCGGCGAGATGCTGTCTTGGTTGATGTTCACGGCCTCGGGCATCGGCCCGTTCACGGGCCAAAGCGTCCACTTCAAGCATTACGCGCCCGAGCCCCTGCCGTATGCCCAGAACCGCTACGACTTCGAAGCCTGGCGGCATTGGCAGCTGTTGGATGACCGCTTGGCCACCCGCAGCTTCATGGTGGGCGACAGCTACAGCCTCGTCGACATGGCGGTATGGGGCTGGTGCCGCGCCTTGCCTTTTGCGCTCGGGCCCGACGCGTGGGACCGCTTGCCCCACCTCAAGCGCGCTTTCGACAGCATCAACGCGCGCCCGGCAGCGCAACGTGCCGTGGCGTTGAAGGACCGGTACGCCTTCAAGACCGAGATGGACGACGAAGCGCACCGTGCGATGTTTCCGCAGAACGAGCGCCTGAAGGGCTGAGAGGCTTTCGGTCATGCCCACTCATCACGCCAAAAGACGCCCGCTCTTCCTTGCAAATGCGCGCCATAGCCCGAGCTAGTGCTGTGCTTTGCGCCTGGACCGGACGCCTTTTGACGCGTTGCTCGGTCACGCTCGAAAGACTCTCAGCCTCTGAGCGCGCATGCCTCTGGCGCCCCAGTCGTACCGGCCGAAATACCGGCCGGGCACTGCCTGGCCGCCGGCGACTTTCAACCCCGACTTCGGACATCACGGCAGCCCGGTAGCAGCTTGCCGTGCTGTGCCGTGGCGTCTTTCACGCCTGGCATCGCGCCATACCGATCTTGCATGTCCCCCCACCGGCCTGGTGGTTACGGCGGGGTTACATTGGTTCCACAATCAGCGCCCCGGTCTCGGTCAGGGCGTTGGTTCCGGTGCGCTGACGGTGCATTGACGGTGTTCTGACGGTGTTCTGACGGTGTACCGACGGCATTCGGCCAGGCTCTGCGCTTTGCGGGGCCTGCCCCAATTCCGCATCCTCGATTCCCTCACTTTCTTCGGAGATTGTCATGAACCGCCCCGCTCTGGATGGCTTGAAGCTCAACACCCCGGCCCATGTGCAGAATCACCGGCTGGTGGACTGGGTGGCCGAAGTGGCCGCCCTCACCGAAGCCAAAGACGTCTACTGGTGCGACGGCAGCAAGGAAGAGTACGAGCGTTTGTGCGCCCAGTTGGTGGCCACCGGCACGATGAAGAAGCTGAACCCCGAACTGCGCCCGAACAGCTTTCTTGCCCTCAGCGACCCCAGCGACGTGGCGCGCGTCGAAGACCGCACCTACATCTGCAGCGCGCAGCGCGAGGACGCTGGCCCCACTAACAACTGGATGGCCCCGGCCGAGATGCGCGCCCTGCTGCAGACCGGCCTGCCCGACGGCACGCCCGCCCTGTTCAAGGGCGCGATGAAGGGCCGCACGATGTATGTCGTGCCGTTCTCGATGGGCCCGCTGGGTTCGCACATCAGCCACATCGGCGTCGAACTGACCGACAGCCCCTACGTGGTCATCAGCATGCGCACCATGACGCGCATGGGCCGTGGCGCGTTGGACGTGCTGGGCGCCGACGGCGACTTCGTGCCCTGCGTGCACGCCGTGGGCGCGCCGCTTGAAGCGGGCCAGAAAGACGTGGCCTGGCCCTGCAACGCAACCAAGTACATCGTTCACTACCCGGCCACGCGCGAGATCTGGTCGTATGGCTCTGGCTACGGCGGCAACGCGCTGTTGGGCAAAAAGTGCTTCGCGCTGCGCATTGCCAGCACCATGGGCCGCGCCCAGGGCTGGCTGGCCGAGCACATGCTGATCCTGGGCGTGACCAACCCTGAGGGCAAGAAGTACCATGTCGCCGCGGCATTCCCGAGTGCCTGCGGCAAGACCAACTTCAGCATGCTGGTACCGCCTGCAGGCTACGCCGGCTGGAAGGTCACCACCATCGGCGACGACATCGCCTGGATCAAGCCCGGCGCCGACGGCCGGCTGTACGCCATCAACCCCGAGGCCGGTTATTTCGGTGTGGCCCCGGGCACCAATGATCTGACCAACCCGAACTGCATGGATTCGCTCAAGCACGACACGGTATTCACCAACGTCGCGTTGACGGATGACGGCGACGTCTGGTGGGAAGGCATGACCGACACGCCGCCGGCGCATCTGATCGACTGGCAGGGCAAAGACTGGACCCCGGCCATCGCCAAGGAGTCCGGTGCCAAGTCCGCACACCCGAACGCCCGCTTCACCGTGTCCGCCACCAACAACCCCGTGCTCGACCCGGCCTGGGACGACCCGGCTGGCGTGCCCATCGACGCCTTCATCTTCGGCGGCCGGCGCAGTACCACGGTGCCCCTGGTGACCGAGGCGCGCACCTGGGTGGAAGGCGTCTACATGGCCGCCACGATGGGCAGCGAGACCACGGCGGCCATGGCCGGCGGCAACGGCAGCGTGCGCCGCGACCCGTTCGCCATGCTGCCTTTCATGGGCTACAACATGGCCGACTACTTTCAGCATTGGCTGGACATCGGCGAGAAACTGAGCACAGGTCCGGCCAAGCCGCCCGGCATCTACTGCGTCAACTGGTTCCGCAAAGGAACGGATGGCCAATTCGTCTGGCCCGGCTACGGCGAAAACATGCGCGTGCTGGAATGGATGATCGGCCGCCTGGAAGGCAAGGCCGGCGGTGCTGACAACGTCTTCGGCTTCAGCCCGCGCTACGAAGACCTGCGCTGGGATGGCCTGGCCTTCAGTCGCGAACAGTTCAACAGCGTCATCGGCATCGACAAGGCCGCCTGGCAGCAAGAACTGGCCCTGCACAGCGAACTGTTCGAGACGCTGGCATATCACCTGCCGGCCGCGCTGCCGCAAACCCAGGCCCGCATCCAGGCCCGGCTGGCCGCTTGATGCGGGCTGCTTCAGCTGCTTCAGCCACCTTGGCCAGCGGGCGCCACCCCGTTTGACGACAGCGCTGCTGACGGCCTTCGAGCAGCAGGCCGCCTGGTGCGACGCGCCGTCGCCCTTCACGGCGCGGCTGCTGCGCGCCAGCCAATCCTGGCTGGCCAGCAACCTGGCGGCGCAGCGCGATTTCGCCGCCCTGGCCGCCGACCCCCTGGCGGCAGCCGTGCCGCTGCGCTGGGCCGGTGGCCTGCACCTATTGGCCTTGCAAGGCCAGGAACCCTGGGCCAGCCTCTGGCCCTCGGCTGAAGCAGGCCCGGGCGCCGACGAAGGGGCGCTGGACGCTGCCATTCGTCTGGCCTGGCAGACCCGCCAACCGCTGTTGCGCGACGCCCTTTCGCGCCCACCGCAAACCAACGAGACCCAGCGCAGCGCTGCCCTTCTGCCCGGTCTGCTGCACATCGCCGAGGCGACTGGCCTGCCGCTGGCCCTTTTGGAGCTGGGTGCGTCCGCCGGTTTGAACCTGTGGTGCGACCGTTACAGGCTGGCGCCCGTGGCCGAACCGCCATGGTCTTGGGGAGATGCGCGGGCGCCTGTCGATTTGCAGCCGGCCTGGACCGGCCCGCCACCCTGGACTGGCGCAGCGCCACCCACCCTGGTTGTCCGCAGCCGCGCGGCTTGCGATGCCCACCCGGTGAACCTGCACCAGCCCCAAGAGGCGCTGCGCTTGGCCTCCTTCATCTGGCCCGACCAAAGCGCACGCCTGGCGCGTTTGCGTGCCGCGCAGGCCGCCGTTGCAGGCTGGATGGCCGCCGAAGGCGTGCAGGTACAAGCCCTGCCCGCGGCTGAATTCGTGCAGGCTGAACTGGCGCTGCAACGCCCGGGGTTGGCGACCGTGCTGATGCATTCGGTCGTCTGGCAATACATCGCGGCAGACGAACAACAAGTCATCATCGAGGCCATGGACCACGCCGCTGCCCGCGCCACCCCTGCCGCCCCGCTGGCCTGGTTGCGCTTCGAACCCGATGGACCTCACGGCGGCGTTGAACTGCGCTGCCGCATCTGGCCGGATGGAAGTGAGCGCCTGCTCGCGCGCTGCCATCCGCACGGCCTGCAAGTGACCTGGCTGCACGGCGCATGAAGCTGCAGCTGCTGTCCGACCTGCATCTGGAAACCGAGCACTTCGACCCCGTGCCCACCCCGGGCGCCGAACTGCTGGTGCTGGCCGGCGACATCGACGCCACCTGGGCTGGCTACGAACGTTTTACCGGCTGGCCGGTGCCTGTGCTGGTGGTGGCCGGCAACCATGAATACGACGACCGCGAAGCCCGCGACGTGCCGCAAGCCTTGCGCGAACACTGCGCCCGCTTCGGCCTGCAGTTGCTGCATCGCGAAGCGACCGTGTTCACGGCCGCCAGCGGCTTGCGCGTGCGCGTGCTCGGCGCCACGCGCTGGAGCGATTTCGACCTGTTCGGCCCCGCCCAGCGCGCCCGTGCAGAACGCGCCGCCGCCTACTTCCTGCGCCTGATGGCCGCCACGCGCGACGGCCAGCCGCTGGACGCCGCCGGCGTGCGCGCCGAAGGCCTGGCTTGCCGTGCCTGGCTCGAAACAGAACTGCAGCGCCCGGCCCGCGAGGCCTGGGACCGCACGCTCGTCGTCACCCACTTTGCGCCCAGCCTGCGCAGCGCCGACCCGCGCTACGGCAAACAGCCCGGCACGGCCAGCTTCTGCAATGCCGACGAAGACCTGCTGCAGCGTGCCGACCTGTGGCTGCACGGCCACCTGCACTGCCGGCACGACTACAGCCTGTCGCGCCCCGGCCGCGCCCCGGTGCGCGTGGTCTGCCAGGCGCGCGGGCTGGCGGGCAAGGGCGAAGACACGGGCTTCGACGCCGGCAAGCTCATCGACATCGCCTGAGCCTGATCAAAAGCTCCGTCGGGTGAGGGTGCCACACTCGCCTTTCCAAGCCTTTCCAAGCCTTTTCACGGCAAAACTGCAACACCACCACCAAGGACGACCCCATGAAGATCCTCGCCCCCGTCGACGGCAGTTCCTACACCAAGCGCATGCTGGCCTACGTTGCTGCCCATGACGACTGGCTGGGTGGCCAACACAGCTACACCGTACTGAACGTGCAGGCCGCTGTGCCGCCGCGCGCTGCCGCCGTCATCGACAAAGCCGACCTCAAGGCCTATTACGAAACCGAAGCCGAGAAAGTGTTCAAACCCATCCGCACCTTCTTCTCAAAGCAAGGGATTCAGGCCCAATACGTGGCCAAGATCGGGCATGCGGCGGAAGTCATCGCGCAGCAGGCAGACAAGGGCGGTTACGACCTCGTCGTCCTGGGTTCACACGGACAGAGCGCGCTGTTGAATCTGGTCATGGGCTCGGTAGCGACCAAGGTCATTGCCAACTGCAAGCTGCCGGTACTGCTGGTGCGCTAAGGGCGCCTTCGCCGGCGCTTTGGTTGGCGCTTTGTTAGGCGCTTTGGCTGGCGAGACTTTCAAGCCGCAGGCCGCAGCCCGCGAAAGAAGCAGTCCAGAACCCAGCCGACAATCTTCGCGTCTTCGTGCTGGCCAGTGGCTTTCAGGAAACTGGGCACCGGGTCGCAGGCGCGCGCGTAAACGCTGTACAGCACCACTTCAGGCGGCAGCCCCGGGTCGATATCGGCTTCTGCCTGCGCCTGCACGATCCAGGCGCCCAGGTGTTCACTGACCTGCATCAGCAGGTCCAGGTATTCCTTGTGGCCAATCAATTCGGCACGCAGCGACGAATTCTGCGAAGGCAGGCTGGGCATCTCGCCTTGCAGTTGCAACTGCAGCGCCCAGCGCACGACGGCCTGCAGGCGTTGCACAGCGCGTGCGCCTACCACCTGGGCCTGTACGTCCACCACCGCCAGCAGGCGTTGCAGCAAGCGCACCATGGCCGCAGCGGCCAGGGCTTCCTTTGACGGAAAGTGCTTGTACAGGCTGGCCTTGGCAATGCCCACGTCGGCGGCCACCTGGTCCACGGTCATCAGGTCGAAACCCTTGTCGGCCAGCAGGCGGTTGACGGCTGCGACGATGGCGTCTTCGCGCACGCGCAGCACTTGTTCTCGGAATGAAAGTCGGGCCATGTGCAAGGATTCTAGGCGGCGCCCGGGGACGGCCGCCGACGGCCGAACGTTCAGGCCTGCCAGCGGATCAGGCTGCGGCGCTGCGCCGCGCAGTCAAGCGTCGCACCCAGCCCGCCAGGCGGCGGCTGGCTGCCGGATGCGGGGGCGGCAGCTCGGCAGGGTCTTGCAGGCTCAGATCCAGCCCGAAGGCGGTTCCCAGGTCGGCGGGGTCGTCCTGGGCCGGGGTCGGGTTGCGCCAGGGGGTGTACCAGCGGCTGGGGGTTGCAGGCTTGTTCATGGCGTCTGGGGCGCGGGCGCGGCAGGCAAGGGGTGGCTGCGCAGAGGGCCGCTGCGCTACATTCAGTTTCATCCCGCCAGGCCGCGTGCAGCACGGCAATAAGCGGCGCCACCGTGCGGCAATTCACGGGCTTGGCGTCGATAGAATCGACGGCATTGCGCGCCAGGGGCAGAACCGATGAAGACCGATGCCGCAGACCTGCAGCCCCCGCCCTTCGCAGCCATCGACTTCGGCACGTCCAATTCCGCCATTGCCCTGCCCGCTGCGCACGGCCGCGGGGTGCGGCTGGTGCCGCTTGAAGGCCAGCACCCCACCATGCCGACAGCGGTGTTCTACCGCGCCGACACCCCCGCCAGCCAGGCCGAACCTGAACGCCTGTATGGCCGCGCCGCCATCGCGGCCTATGTCGAAGGCATCGACGGGCGCCTGATGCGCTCGATGAAAAGCATCCTCGGCTCGAGCCTGCTGGACCAGGGCACCGACGTTGGCGGCGGCCGCGCCGTGCGTTACCGCGATGTCGTGGTCGGGTACTTGCGGCATCTCAAGCGCCTGGCCGAAGCCGATGCGGGTGGCGAAAGCGGCGCAAGCGACAAAGGCGGCAAAGGCGGCAAAGGCGATAAAGGTGCCAGAGGCGATAAAGGCGCCAGAGGCGACGAAAGCGAGCTGCGCCGCGTCGTGCTGGGCCGGCCGGTGTTCTTCGTCGACGACGACCCGGCGCGCGACGCCCAGGCGCAGGCGGCGCTGGCCGACGCAGCGCGTGCGGTCGGCTTTGACGAGGTGCTGTTCCAGTACGAGCCCATTGCCGCGGCGCTGGACCACGAAAGCCAGATCGACCACGAACAGCTGGTGCTGGTGGCCGACATCGGTGGCGGCACGTCCGACTTTTCGCTCGTGCGCGTGGGCCCGGAACGCGCCCGCAAAGGCACCGGAAAACCTGACCGCCGCGACGACATCCTGGCCAGCCACGGCGTGCACCTGGCCGGCTCCGACTTCGACCGCCATGTTGAACTGGCTGCCATCCTGCCGCTGCTGGGCTACCGCACGCGGCGCGCGCCGCGCCGTGGCGAAGACCCCGCCAGCGCCCCTGAAGTACCCAGCAGCGTTTACTTCGACCTTGCCAGCTGGCACCTGATCAACACCGTCTACGCCCCGCAGCGCGTGGCTGAACTGCGCCGCATGCGCGACTGGTATGACAACGCCCGCCACCACGCCCGGCTGATGACGGCGCTGGACGAGCGCCTGGGCCACGCGCTGGCGGCGTCAGCCGAGGCGGCGAAGATCGAAGTCGCAATGCAAGGGCAAGCGGCCATCGATCTGTCGCTGGTTGAACGCGGCCTGGCCAGCACCTTGACTGAGAACCAGGCGGCGGCGGCCATCGAGACCGATCTCGAGCGCATCGTTCAGGCCGCGACCGAGACAGCGCGCATGGCGGGTGTGCCGGCAGCTGAGGTCGACGTGCTGTACTTCACTGGCGGCAGCACGGGCCTGGCGCCCCTGGTGGACCGCATCGCTGCCGGCTTCCCGCGCGCGCAGCAGGTACGTGGCGACCGCTTTGCCAGCGTCGCCCAGGGTCTGGGTCTGCACGCCCGGGCGGTGTTTGGCTAGTCTTGCGGGGCCCGGGAGCGGCCACGGTGGCGGGTTTTGCTGATTTCGCTAAAGCTGCAGTACCTGCCAGGTCCTGCCACTTCCTGCCAGAGTCTGCCGGCGGCCCTGCAAGCGCGCGAAAGCGGACTGCCGCTGTGGCTAAGACGCCGCGCTTCGGCAGCGCCAATTCTGCTTGTCAGCGCCGCCCCTGTGGCGCTGGCCCCTTGCGCGTGCTGGTGTTGCGTGGCCCGCGCGCGCCACGCGGGCCGCCTGGCCCACGCGGGCGCAGCCCGGGCTTGGGCGCCTGCGGGCGGGTGACGTCGGCCATCAGCATCAGCGCGCGCACCAGGTCCTGCACGGCCTCAGGCAGGTCGGCCGGGGGCTCCAGGGTTTCGATCACGGCCAGAAGCGCGTCTGCGTCTTCCAGGTCTTCGGGGTCGAAGTGCAGGTACAGCAGGGCCAGGGGTTCGATCAGGGCCGGATCGGGGCTGTCCATCAGGGCCGGGAAGGCGTCCATCGCGGCGGCGAAGCCGGCCACCCAGGGCAGCACGGCGTCCTGGGTTGGGGCTTCGTCGTTGCTGTCGCTGTCGCTGTCGCTGTCGTTGTCGTTGCCTTGGTCGGTCTGTACGTCGTCGTCCAGCTCATCGAGCGGAAAGATCCAGGGGTCGAACCAGTCCCGTCGGGCGATGGCGCTGTTCAGTTCAGCATGGCGGCGGCGCACCAGCGCCTGCAATTCTTCCAGCGCAGCACTGGCGGGGGTGGGGCGGCCTTCGACGTCGGTGACCCATTTCAGCCACTGTTCTGCCGGCACCGGGCGCGGCTGCAGCAGCACGCCGGCCAGAAAGCCGTCAAGCGCGCTCACGTCCAGCGGTTCCAGCGGTGCGGGCACGGCGTCCAGCAGGATTTGCAGGCGTTCAAGATCGTCGTCGGACATGGGGGGTGAGGCGGGCAGGTTGGGCGCATTCATCGTCGGGATTGTCCGGCATGCCCGCCGCGCCACGAATGGCTAGACTGGCTGGTTGGGCCTGCAAGCAGGGCCGCCAACAGCTGCGCCCCTGAAGCCTTCACCCGCACCCGCCAGAAAATGACATCAACAACAGTGAGACCGGCCGCCACAGCTGCCACAGTTGCCACAGTGGCCTGGGCATCGCCGGCAGGCGCAGCCCATCCGCGACGCCTGCCGCGCGATGAAGCGCCGTGAACTGCTCAGCACCGCCGCCCTGCTGGGCACTGGCATGACAGGCCGGGCCCATACCACGCCAGCGTTCAGCAACGCCGACCTGCGCCATGCCGACAAGCTGCTCGAACGGGCCCTGGCCGACACCCAGGCCTGGGCACTGCTGCAGCAGTTGTGCACCGACATTGGCGCCCGCCCGGCCGGTTCTGCCGCCGACGCCCGGGCCGTGGCCTGGGCCCTGGGCGCGTTGCGCGGGCTGAAGCTGCAGAACGTGCGGTCTGAGAGCCTGCCGCTGCGGGTATGGCAGCGCGGGCCGGCATCGGCCACGCTGGTGGTGGCGGGGGCGCAATACCCTGGTGTGCCTGGTGTGCCTGGTGTGCCTGGTGCGCCAGGCGCGTCCCGTACGCGCGACCGCGAGCAACCCCTGGTCATGGCCGCACTGGGCAACAGCGTGCCCGCCCCGCCCGAGGGCATCGACGCCGAGATCGCCTGGTATCCCGACCTGGCCGCCCTGCAGGCCGACAACCCGGCCAGCAGCCGCGCGCGCGGCTGCATCGTCGTGCTCGACCAGAAAACGGAACGCACGCGCAACGGCGCCGGCTACAGCGCGGCGGTGGGCGCGCGCAGCATGGGGGCGATTGAAGCCGCGCGGCGCGGGGCGCTGGCGGTGGGTATTCGGAGCATTGGCACCAGTCGCGCGCCCATCGCCCACACCGGCGCCACGCGCTACGACCTGAGTCTGCCGCGCATACCGGCCTTCGCGGTGTCTGCGCCCGACGCCGAAGACATGGCCGCCCTGCATGCCGCAGGGGTGCAGATGCGCCTGAAACTGAAGCTCGATGCGCGTGGCGATGTTGAAGCCACCACGCACAACGTCATCGCCGAAGTGCCCGGCACCGACCTGAAGGACGAGATCGTCCTCATCAGCGGCCATCTCGACAGCTGGGACCTGGGCCAGGGCGCGCAAGACAACGGCGCCGGTGTGGCCATTGCCAGCGCTGCTGCGGGGGTGATCATGGCCGCGGGCCAGGCGCCGCGCCGCACCATCCGTTTGGTCTTGTTCGGCAACGAAGAAAACGGCTTCGACGGCGCGCGTGCGTACGGCGATCGCTACAAAGACGTGGTGCACCAACTGGTTGGCGAAAGCGACTTCGGCGCCGGCCTGGTTTACCAGTTGAACCACCGCGTGCAGCCGGCGGCGATGCCCCTGTTCGGTGACATGGCCCGGGTGCTGGCGCCGCTGGGTGTGGCCTGGACTGAAGGCGAAGCGCGCAACCGCGGCGGCCCGGGCCCCGACGCTGCCCTGCTGATGCGCCGCCACCGCTGGCCTGCCGTGGCGCTGCTGCAGGACGGCACGAATTACTTTGACGTACACCACACCGAGCACGACACCCTGGACCGCATCGACCCCCGCACCCTGCCGCAAAACGTGGCTTGCTGGGCCGTCACGGCGTGGTTGGCGGCGCAGGCGCCCGTGGGCTTTGGCCCGCCGGTGCTGTAACTGCGGCCTTGCAGCGGCTCAAGTTTTGAGCTGGGGTGTCCGAAATCGCTGGGGTGAAATGTCCTCTTCCGACCTTGATTTGACCTGATGACCGGCCTGCCCGACGACCGCCGACAACGCCTGGCTGCCAGCCTGGCGCTGGCCGACCCGGCCGGGGTGGCCCTGGCCGAGGCCGCCTGCGACGCCGCGCGCGAGGCCGCGGCTCTGGCGCAGGCCCTGAACGAGCCTGAGACAGCGGCCCGCGCTGGCGCCTGGCTGTGCGAACAGCTGCTGCGCCTGGGCCAGCACGCCGAAGTGATGGCCGAGTCGACACGGGTGCTGCAGGCGCTGGCGCTTCTGCCGCAGGCCCAGACGCTGGCAGCAGAACGCCACCAGCTGATGCGGGTGTTCACGGTGGCCGCCTGCGAAGCCGCCGAGTTCGACCGCGCGCTCGACACTGCGCACGAACTGGTGCGCCTGGTCGGCCCGCTGGGAGACCCGACGGCTTCGCTGAAGGCCGGCTTCACGCTTGGCGTTTGCTTCGAACGCATGGGCGACTCGTGGCAGGCATCGCGCGTGCTGGGCGATGCGCTGCGCACCCACGGGCCAGCGGCCCCGCGGGCGCAACAGGTACAGATGCAGAACGTGCTGTGCGCGGTCTCGATCGGTCTGTTTCACCGCCTGAACGGTGCTGCGCCCGAATCCGAGGTGCAGTCTGTGTTGGCGCAGGCCCTCGACGCCGGGACCCAGGCCCTGCAAGGCCTGGCAGCGACGACTGACCCGACGCAGGAGGTGGCCATTTGCGGCAACCTTGGCGAAGTGCTGATGTACCAGGGCGAACATGCGCGCGCGCAGGCGCTGATCGAGCGCGCCGAAGCAAAAGCGCTTGCCGGCGGCTTCCGGGCGTATATCTGGCGGTTGGGCTGCACACAGGCGGTGTTCGAACTGCTGCAGGGCCACCCTGAGCGCAGCCTGGCCCAGATGCAGGCCTTGATCGCAGAGATGGGCACCCGCGCCCCGCAGCAGACGGCCATCCGCGCGCACCATGCCGCCTACCGCGCCTGCCACGCGCTGGGGCAGTTCGAAGCGGCGCTGCAGCACTTCGAGATCGTCGAACGCCTGGAACGCGAACGCGCCACGCAGCAGCTGCGCGCGCAGTCCGAACTCTTCGTCACGCGCACCGAGGCCCAGCACGCGCAATGGCAGGCCGCGCAGGCGCGCCAGGACGCCCAGGCCCAGCGCGCACGGGCCGCAGAATTTGCCGCGCGCGCCGAACGCGACGCCCTCACCGGCCTGGGCAACCGCCGCTACTTCGACCGCCGCTGCGCAGAACTGCTGCCCGCGCTGCAGCGCGACGGTGAACCCGTGGCCCTGGTGCTGGTGGACATCGACCACTTCAAGCGCGTGAACGACGCCCACGGCCACGACATCGGCGACGGCGCGCTGGTGGCGCTGGCCGCGCTGCTGCGTGAAAACACCCGGTCGCGCGATGTGCTGGCGCGGTATGGCGGCGAGGAATTCGTCATCGTACTGCCCGGCATGGGCGCCGAGCAAGCGCGAGATGTGTGTGAGCGCCTGCGCGAACGTGTGGCCGCGCATACCGGCTTCATCCCGGCCGTGCCCGAACTGCGCATGACCTTGAGCCTGGGCCTGGCCTGCGCCCCGCCCTACAACGCCACGGCCTTGCTGAAGGCCGCCGACCTGGCCCTTTACCGCGCCAAGAGCGAGGGCCGCAACCGGCTGCGCGTGGCGCCGCTGCAGGCGCCTGCAGCGGCCGCTTGAGTCGTAACTTAGGTCGTAACTTAGGTCGTAACTTCGGGCGTAGTTTCGGGCGTACCTGCGAGCGCCGACGACCTCACCGTCTTTGCGCCTCCCCACCTGGGCGGCTGCGGTAGCAGCACCTGCCGGGGCTGAAACAATCTATAGCGGCCTTTGCTTCAACGCGTGCGCTTTGCACGCGCTGTCGGCATCCCCAACACTGAACATCGAGACTCGCCTTATCCGCCGGAGATTCCCTGTGTTCTTGCGCAACGCCCAGGTCTCGTCATTGCCGACTTTCGCCGCTGCAGGCGGTTCGCCACCCGGCCCGATTTCACGCGCGCGCGTTTGGCTGTCGAACCTGATGCCCCTGCTGTTGAGCTTGCTGTTGAGCCTGATGGCGGTCGGCTGCGGCGGGGCCGGCGGGGCCGGCGGGGACGGCAACCTGCCGGTGGCGCCCGACCTCACGCCCACCAGCATCACCGCGCAGGCCGGTGCCACCCAGAACGGCACCGTGAATGTGGCCGTCGGCACGCCGCCTTCGGTACGCGTCAGCTCGCG
>JBBQAW010000037.1:0-21583 GCA_038316815.1 Burkholderiales bacterium | reverse complement strand
AGCCCGACGGCGGTGTGATCACCGCGGGGAACTCGTCGCAGATCACCGACGGCTCTGCGGCCGTGCTGGTCATGAGCGAGGAGAAGGCCAACGAGCTCGGCCTTCGGCCGCGTGCGCGCTTCCACGAGTTCGCGCTCGCGGGCGTCGACCCGAAGATCATGCTCACCGGTCCGATCCCGGCGACGAGCAAGGTGCTCGACCGGGCGCGGATGCAGCTCGACGACATCGACCTGGTCGAGATCAATCAGCGACTTCGGCGCGTTCCAGGGCATGGCGCGGTTGATGTAGTCCCACAGCGTGGACATGTTCGACACCTTCATCAGCGTCGTACGGCCCGGGAAACTGCGGTCGTTCAGGCGCGCCACGCGGCCGGTTCTGATGTCTTCCTTGGTCGTGCCGCCCACCAGGGGCGAAAAGATCTCGTTGCTCTCGCCGAAGATGCCGTGGCAGGAAGCGCACTTGCCTTCCCACACTTCCATGCCCTTGGCAACCGAACCGCTGCCCGCGGGCAGGCCCTTGAAGTCCGGGCGCACATCGATGTCCCAGGCCTGCACTTCCTGGGGCGTGGCCGGCCGGCCGATGCCGCCGTAAACGCTGCCTGCGGCTTGCGCCCAGGCGGCTGTGGCTGCCGCGCAAAGGCCCAGCGCCATCACGGCCGTCCGCGCCATCAGCGACATCTTTGCCTTACGAAAGCTGGACATTCTTCACCTCGCCGCTTTCCTGCACCAGCCAGGTCTGGATGGCATGGTTGTGATAGATCGACCGGGTGTCTCGCACCGCGCGCAACTGCTGGGTTGTGGGCTGCACGTAGCCCGTTTCGTCGATGGCGCGGCTCTGAACGAGCGTGGGCTTGCCGTTCCAGGTCCAGTCCAGGCTGAAGCGCGTCAGGCACTTGCTCATCACCGGGTCCTGCAAACGCGCAGTCTTCCAGTTGCGGCCGCCGTCCACCGACACGTCCACCCGCTTCACGCGCCCCTTGCCCGACCAGGCCAGGCCGCTGATCTGGTAGTAGCCCTTGTCCAGCAGCACCTGCCCGCCCGAAGGCGTGGTGATGACGCTCTTGCATTCCTGCGTGCTGGTGTACTGCCGGTGCAGGCCACCGGGCATCAGGTCGATGTAGTGAATGTCTTCGTCCTTGGTGGCATAGGGCTTGTCGCCCACTTCGATGCGGCGCAGGTACTTGACCCAGCTGACGCCCTGCACGCCAGGCACCACCAGACGCAGCGGGTAGCCGTTTTCGGGGCGCAGCATTTCACCGTTCTGGCCGTAGGCGAGGAAGACCTCGCCGCTTTCCACCAGTTCCATCGGCACCGTGCGCGTCATGCTCGAGCCGTCTGCACCTTCACCCAGAACGAAGCGGGCGCGCTTGTAGTCGACGCCGCACATGTCGAACAGCAGCTTCAGCGGCACGCCGGTGAATTCACAGCAGCTGATCATGCCGTGCGTGTACTGGCAGGTGGGCACGGCCACATTGCCCCATTCCATGCCGGTGTTGGCGCCGCATTCAATGAAGTGGAAACGGCTGACGCTGGGCAGGCGCATCAGTTCGTCCATGGTGAAGACCATCGGGGTCTTCAGGATCTTGTCGTCGCTGCCGTTGATCATCAGCCGGTGCTTGGACGGGTCGATATCCCACCAGCCCTGGTGGTGGCGTTCGAAGTGCAGGCCGCTGGGGGTGACGATGCCGAACAGGCTTTGCAGCGGCGCGAAGCTGACGCTGGCCTGCGTGGTTTGCGTCAGGCCGGGGCTCTGGCGGCGCTGCACGTTGGCCTCGAACTTCGACGGCTTTCCGTAGCCGTCGGTCACCACGGGCTGGCCCAGGCCGGTGGTGTGGGCCGGCAGGTTCAGGATGTTCGGGTCGGCGCCGCCGGCTGCCACCGGGTTGGCCTGCGCGTGCGCCAGCCCAGACACACTGGCGGCGCCACCGGCCACCGCGGCCGAGAAAGCCGTGCGGATGAAGTCGCGCCGGCCGGCCTTGGCTTCGGCAAACACGCGGCGCACGCCGTCGGGGCCGATGAAGTTCTCAGGCGCCTTCTGCAGGCGGCCTGAGGGTGCGGGGTTCTGGCTCACACGGTCTCCTTCAATTCTTGATTCGCAGTTGCCGCAACACCGCGGCGGCGTTTCAGCGCCTGGGGCTGGGCGGGCATGCTTCCCAGCAAGGTCAGGCAGAGTTCGCGCACCTGCTCGTTGTCGACCCGGTAATACATCTGCGCGCCTTCGCGCCGCCGGGCCAACACGCCGCAGCGATAGAGGGTATTCAGATGCTGCGAGACATTGGGCTGGCTTGCCTGCAGTTCGTCGACCAGCTGCCCGACATTGCGCTCACCTGTCATCAAGACGCACACGATGCGCAGCCGTGTCGGCGTGGCGAGCGTGGCAAACAGCTCGGCCGCTATTTCGTACACCCTGTCTGCCAGCGGCTCGTTCATCACACCTCTGATAAAGCTATCTATCCACATATGCGCTTGGGTGGATATTAGGCTTGCCTGATGTAAAGAGCCTCCGTGTTTACCCGCGAACCGGGCCGCCTTTACACGACGGGCGATTGCAGCAGGCGCAGGGTGCCGGCGTCGGCGTCGGCCTCGGCCAGCGCGCCCACGGGCAGGGTGAACTTGCGGCGAACATGGCCGAAGCTGGCGCCGCGGTAGACCGGTACACCCAGGGGCTTGAAGTAGTCGTCGAAGACTTCGTCCAGCGTCAACGTGCCGAAGTTCCCGTCGCCAGGGCCGCAGTTGGTGAAGGCGCCCAGCACCACGCCAGCCAGCTGCCCGAGCGCGCCGGCCAGCTTCAGCGTGCCCAGCATGCGGTCGACGCGGTAGATGTATTCGTTGACGTCTTCCAGGAACAGGATGGCCCCTTCCATGCGCGGCCAGTAGGCGCTGCCCGCCATGGCCGCCAGCACCGCCAGGTTGCCGCCCACCAGCGGGCCCTGCGCGCGACCGCCGCGCAGCGTGACGGTGCGGTTGGCCTTGGGCGCCAGCGCGTCTTCCTTGTCCTGCGGGTTGGCCATCAGCAAGGGCGCGCCGTCCATCACCATGGCACGGAAGTGGCGCACGCTGAAGTCGTTCCAGTCCGACGCGCCCATCGGGCTGTGAAAGGTGACCAGGCCGCTCTTGACATGCACCGCATTCACCAGCGCGGTCAGGTCCGAGAACCCGCCCAGGAACTTGGGCGTGCGGCGGATGGCGGCGTAGTCGATCAGCGGCAGGATGCGGTGCCCGCCCGAGCCGCCGGTCATGGCCAGGATGCCGTGCACGCCCGGGTCGGCGAACATCGCGTTGACGTCGCTGGCGCGCTGCTCGGCCGTGCCGGCGAAGTGGCCGTAGCGGGCGCGCAGGTTCGGCGCCTCGCGCACCCTGAAGCCCAGGGCCTGCAGGTTCTCGGTGGCAATCTCGAAAGGCGCGCGTTCGTAGATCGCACTCGATGGATTGACCAGCGCCACCGTGTCACCGGGCTGCAGGCGGCGCGGGCGCAGCAAAGGCAGCAGCGTCTGCATCTGCGTCTGCGTCTGCGTCTGCGTCTGCGTCTGCGTCTGCATCTGCATCTGCATCTGCATCTGCATCTGCGCCTGCGCCTGCGTCAAGGTTTGCGCACGCAGCGCCAGGCTGGGCAGGGCCAGGGCGGCGGCCCCAGCGCCGGCTTGCAGAAGATGTCGGCGATTCAGGGCCATCGTTCGTTCCTTGACTTCAGTCCACGCGCGGGAACGTGCGACGCACGGCGTCGCGGTCGCCGTGGTCGAAGTGCCACCACTCGGTGGGGATACCGGCAAAGCCACCGGCGGCCATGGCCGCGTGCAGACGATCGCGCTGCGCCACGTGCTCAGGCCGCAGCAGGCCGCGCGCCAGGTGTTCGGCGTGCAGCGCAGGGTGCGACGTCAGCGCCATCTCGTCGAAGCCGCTGCCCATGTCGGCTTCCGTGCCCTGCGGGCTGACCAGCGTGACGTCGACCGCCATGCCGAAGCTATGGATCGAACCCCGCGCCGGGTCGGCGAAGTACATCGCCATCGGCGTGTCGACCACATCGGCCCAGATGGCTTCCTGCACGCGCTGCGGGCGCAGGGCGTCCAGCACGCGCAGTTGCCAGCCTGGGTGATGGCGCTGCAGCCAATCGGCCGCGGCTTCCAGCCCGGCGGCGGCCTCGGCACGCAGCCAGGCGCAGTCCAGGCCGCGGTACAGCACGCAGGCGGCGAAGTTGTTCTCGCTGGCGTAGCGCAAGTCGTGCTGCACGCCGCGCAGGCTGGCCAAAGGGCGGAAGGCCGGGTGGCCGGGCACGGCTTCGACCTGAATGATGGACAGGGGCTTCATTCGCGCCAGACGCCTTCGAAGTCGACGCTGCCGTCAGGCGCCATCACGAAGCCGCGCACGTCTTTGCGCAGCGGGATGTAGACCGAAGAATGCGCCATCGTGATCCAGGGCCTTTCGCGCTTGAAGATGAGCTGGGCGCGTTCTATCAGGGCCAGGCGCTTGGGCACATCCACCTCTTCGCGCGCAGCTTGCAGCAGGGCGTCGAACTCTGCGTTGCAGAACTTGATGCCGCCACGGCTGGAAGCGCAACTGAGGTTGGGCGCCAGGAAGTCGTCGGCCTGCGGCACGTCGCTGCTCCAGCCGCTCATGTAGACATCGTGTTCGCCGTTGTTGGCGCGCTTGAGGTATTCGCCCCACTCGTAGGTACGAATTTGCGCGCGTATGCCCACTTGCGCCCAGTCGGCCTGAATCAGCTGCGCCATCAGCTGCCCGTTCGGGTTGGTGGGGCGGCTGATCGGCAGCGCCCAAAGTTCAAGCACCGTGCCTGGCGCCACACCCGCCTGCGCCAGCAGGGCGCGGGCACGCGCGGGGTTGTATTCGTTGCGCAGGCTGGTGTTGAAGCCCGGCACCGAGGGCGGAAACGCGCTGACGGCCTGCAGCGCGTCGCCGCGCGGAAACAGCACCTTGAACAGCGCATCGCGGTCGATGGCGATGTCCAGGGCCTCGCGCACTTCGCGCCGCGCCAGCAGCGGGCGCTTCAGGTTGAAGGCCAGATAGCTGATGTTCAGGGCGCGCGTCTTCAGGATGACAACCTGCGGATGGCCGGCCAGGGCGCTGACATCGACGTCTCGAATCGCCGCCGCCACGTGGCATTCGCCGCGCGCAATTTTCTGCACGCGCACATTGGGTTCACGGCTGATGGCAAACACCAGCGCCCGCGGCTTTTGCACCCCTGCCCAGTACGCCGGGTGCGGCTGCAGGCGCAGCACGTCGTCCTTGCGGTAGCTCTTGAAACGCCAGGGCCCGGTGCCCACGGGCTGGTTGTTGATGGCCTGGGCGCGGCCAGCGGCCATCAACTGCGCTGCGTATTCGGCGGAATGGATCGACGCGAAGCCGCTGGCCAGCAGCGACAGGAAGTTGACGTTCGGCCGGTGCAGCCGAAAACGCAGCGCGAAGTCGTCGATGCGGTCGATGCCGGCCACCATCGCCGGCAGGCCCAGGCTCTGCGCGTGCACGTAGGTTGCCGGGAACGCGCGGTGGAAAGGGTGCTGCGGGTCCAGCATGCGCTGGAAGCTGAAAAGCACGTCGTCGGCATTCAACGTACGCGTGGGCGTAAACCACGGCGTGCTGTGAAAAGCCACGCCGCGGCGCAGCGTGAAGGTGATGCTGCGGGCGTCGGGCGACACCTGCCAGGCGGTGGCCAGCTCAGGCTTCAGTTCAGACGTGCCGCGCCTGTAGCTCAGCAAACGGTTGAAGATTTGACCGGTGGCGTTGCTGGTGGCGGTGCTGTCCCACAGCGCCGGGTCGAAGCCTTCGGGGCTGGCTTCGGCACAGAAGACCAGGGGCTTGTCGCTGGCCCGTGCCGGCAGGGCAGCAGTCAGGGCGACGGCCAAGCCGACAGCCACAAGCCAAGCTCGCTGCTGCGCCCGCCCGCCCTTGAAGCCCTGGTGAAACTGCACGCCAGAATGATAGCGGCGGGGTCGCAGCCGGGCCGGGGGCCGGCGCCCCAGCGCAGCGATTCAGAATCGCCTTCATGCTGCACCTTCCCACCGCCCCCTGGGCCGTGCCCGCCGACGACGGCCTGCACGTGCTGCTGTTGGGCGACCTGGGCGCCGACGGTGACGAGCCCGCCTTTCTGCGCGCCCTGCCCGACAACGAAGAACTGCTGCTGCCGCTGCAGCCCGATGGCAGGCACGCCGGCCGCCCGCGCTGGCGTGGCACCGTGCCCTGGGACCACGGCAACGCAGTCACGCTGTACAGCTTCGTGCTGGCCAGCGCGCAGGGCCACCGCTGGCTGGCGGCCGACGGCGAACACGCCCTGGTGCCGGCAGAAGCCGTGCACTTTCGCCACCACCCGACGCAGGCGCCACCGGCCTGGGTGCGTGACCAGGTTTTCTACCAAGTCTTCCCGGACCGCTTTGCGCGTGGCGACCCGCCAGCACCCTTCGACACCGCCCTGCAACCCTGGGGCGCGCCCCCGCCCTTGCAAGACGCCGGCAGGGCCTTCTACGGCGGCGATTTGGTGGGCCTGCGTCAACAGTTGCCGTACCTGAACGACGAACTGGGCGTCACCGCGCTGTACCTGAACCCGGTCTTCGACAGCCCCAGCAACCACCGCTACGACACCCGCGACTACACCCGCGTTTGCCAGCGCCTGGGCGGTGACAACGCGCTGCTGGCGCTACGCCAGGCCCTGCAGGCGCGGGGCATGCGGCTGGTGCTGGACGCTGTCGTCAACCACACCGGTGCTGAACACGCTTGGGCCGGCGCTGCGAATGCTCCGAACATCCCGAACGTCCCGAACTCCGCAAACTCCGCAAACTCCGCGAACGCCCCGCAAGCGCACTACTACGCCCGCGGAGCCGACGGCCAGCCCCTGGGGTGGAAGGGCCATGCCAGCCTGCCGGTGCTGGACTTCTCGCAGCCCGCCGTGCAGCAGGCGGTCTACGCCGCGCCCGACGCGATCCTGCGGCGCTGGCTGCAGCCGCCCTGGTCCATCGATGGCTGGCGGCTGGACGTGGTGCACATGCTCGGCGAGGGCCCGGGCGCGCGGCATAACGCTCTACATGTACGGGCCATTCGCCAGGCCGTGCTGGCCGAAAACCCGCAGGCCTACCTGCTGGGCGAACACTTCATCGAAGCCACGCGCTGGCTGCAGGGCGACCAGGAAGACGGGGCCATGAACTACCACGGCTTCACTACCCCCGTGCGGGCCTGGCTGGCGGGGCTGGACGTGGGCGGCAGACGCGCCCTGCTGCCCACCGACGCCTTCGCAGCTGCCCTGGGCAGCGCGATTGCGCGCATTCCCTACGCCAACCAGCTGGCGCAGATGAACCTGCTGGACAGCCACGACACGCCGCGGCTGCTGACTGAACTGGGCGGCGCCAGCGCCCGGGGGCTGGCGCGCCTGGCGCTGGCCTTCACGCTGCTGTTCACGCGCCCGGGTGTGCCTTGTATCTACTACGGCGACGAAACCAGCCTGCAAGGCGGGCCCGACCCCGACAACCGGCGCTGCTTCGACTGGGACCGCAGCCACTGGTCGCAGCCGATATGGCAACACGTGCGCGGGCTGGTGGCACTGCGCCAATCTCGCCATGAATGGCGGCAAGGTGCCGTGCTGCCCCTGGCCCATGGCAAGGACTGGCTGGCCTATGCCCGCTGCACAGGCGCACAGGCCACGGTCGTCGTGCTCAACCGCGGCACCGCGCGTGGGGTGACGATCCCGCTTGACCAAGTCCCCGTGCTCACGAAAGGCTGGCAGCAAATCGGCCAGGCAGGTTTGCTGCCTGAAGGGCCGGCTCGCTTGCGCTTGCCTGCGGCAGGTGCAACGCTGCTGCTGTCCACTACCAAAGAATAGGCTCCGCAAGAAATTAGGCACCCCGACTTGCGTGTCGCAGCGAACCGTTTCATACAAGTCAATGATGCTGTTCCAGGGGTGCCCGGCTAGCGTCCGGTGAACCATGAACCGTGTTCCTGAAAAACCTCCGCCCCAAGCCAGGCCCCCGTCCCAGACCCGCGACACGCTGGCCTCGCTTGATCTGGCCTTGCCAGCCGACATGCCCTTTGCCAGTGCCGAAGACCTGGCCAGTGCCATCGACACCCTGGTTTACCCGTTGATGGTCTTGTACCCCGACGGGCAACTGCTGCACGCCAACCAGGCCGCGCGCGAAATGCTGGACGCAGGCCAGCCCCTGGTGCTGGGTCCGGACCAGCACGTCAGCCCGCGCATTGCGCAGCATCGCAGCCAGTTCAGCTTTGCGCTGCAGGCCGCCTCGGCCGGGCAAGCACAGCAATTGCACTGGGCCGATGGTCCGCATGCCCTGCACGCCGCACTGCGACCGCTGGACGCGGCCACGCCCAACACGCCTTCGCCGCCCGTGCTGCTGATGTTGGCGCCATCAATAGAGACCGAATTCGACGCCAGTGGCTTTGCCGCCAACCACGGCCTGAGCGCGGCCGAGACCCGGGTGCTGGAAGCCTTGATGCACGGCTCCAAGGCCGAAGACGCCGCCGAACGCCTGGGTGTGGGTGTGGCCACTGTGCGCAGCCAGATAGCTGCCATCCGCAAGAAAACCGGCCACGACAGCGTGGCGAGCCTGCTGGCCGCCCTGGGCCACCTGCCGCCCCTGCGCAAGCCCAGACCAAGGTGAATAGGTCACCAAATCGCTAGCGCTGATTCACCCCCTGGACCTGCAGCCTCTCGCTAATCTTGGTTCTCAAGGCTCGGCCATTTCAGTGGTCACCATTCAGGGGAACAAGTCATGCACCAGATCGTCGGCGCCAAAGCGCAACAAGCTCTTGCCGCAGCCATGCTGCCGGGTTCGGCCTTGGGCCGCATCGGGGCGGGCCCATTTGACGACGGCTTCGGCCAGCGCCCCCCCGCCATCGACCGGCGGCCCGGCGGCCAGTTCAGCCAGTGGCTGACACGCATGCTCGACGAGATCGACTACGGCATGCTGCTGGTCAGCGCCGAAGCACAGGTGCTCTACGTCAACCATGCCGCCCGGCACGAAATGGACGAAGAACACCCGCTGCAGCTGCTGGGCCATGCGCTTCGCGCGCACCGCCCGCAGGACGTGGCCCCGCTGTACGACGCGCTGGCGGCTGCACAACGCGGCCTGCGCCGCCTGCTGACCCTGGGTGAAGGCGAGCACCGTGTCAGCGTCTCGGTGGTGCCCCTGCCCCGGGCTGACGGCGAACCCGCCAGCGGCGCTGCTGGCGGCGGCCAGACCACCCTGCTGGTGCTGGGCAAGCGCCAGATGTGCGCCCAGCTTTCGGTGCAGGGCTTTGCCCGCAGCATGACGCTGACGCCCACCGAAACGCGCGTGCTCGAACTGCTGTGCAACGGCGTGCGCCCGACCGAGATCGCCACCCGCCAGGGCGTGGCCGTCAGCACGGTGCGCACCCAGATCGGCAGCATCCGCGGCAAGACCGGCGCCGGCAGCATCCGCGAACTGGTGCGCCAAGTCGCCCTGCTGCCGCCGCTGGTGGGGGCCCTGCGTGCGGGCGCCAGCCCGCGCGCTTAGGACCCGGCTCGGTGCGGGCGCCAGCCCGCGCGCTTAGAACCCTGCTCGGTGCGGGAGCCAGCCAGCGCGCTTGGAACCCTGCTCGGTGCGGGCGCCTCCCCGCACGCTTGGAACCGTGCTCAGTGCGGGAGCCAGCCCGCACGCTTCAAACCCTGCTCGGTGCAAGCGCCAGCCCGCGCGCTTGGAACCGTGCTCGGCAAAGGCGCCAGCCCGCGCGCCTGACAGCCACTGCAGATAGCATCACCTCGCGCCGCGCGGCCCTGTCGGCCCCGGCCCATGCCGATGCCCACATCCCGCAGCGCCGTTGCAGAAGACCCGCTGAACACCGCCCCGATGAGCGAATCGCTGCGCGCGCTGGCGCGCCGCGGCGAACGCCGGCACGCCCGCCGGGGCGTGCAGTTGATCGTTGAAGGGGACGTTGGCGACACCCTCTACATCGTGCTGCAGGGCCGGCTGCGTGCCTACAGCGTGGGCATCGACGGGCGCGAAGTCACCTACGCCACCTACGGCCCGGGCGAATACGCCGGCGAAATGGGTCTGGACGGCGGGCCGCGCTCGGCGAATGTCGAAGCCGTCGACAGCAGCCTGTGCGTCGTCGTCACGCGCCCCACCCTGCAAGCCCACCTGAACGCCGACCCGGACTTTGCCTTCGAACTGCTGTCCAAGGTCATTCGCCGCGCACGCGCAGCCACCCTGGGCCTGAAGCAGATTGCGTTGAACGACGTCTACGGCCGATTGAAAGCGCTGCTGGAAAGCCTGGCTGTGCCGGCCGACGCACAGGGCCGCAAAGCCGTGGACCCAGCGCCGTCGCATCTGGAAATGTCGCAGCAGCTGGGCTGTTCGCGCGAGATGGTCAGCCGCGTGATGAAAGACCTGGAACGTGGCGAGTACGTCGAAGTCGGCCGCAGACGCGTGGTGCTGCTGCGCGAACTGCCGGCAAAGTGGTAGGCAGCACGCGCACGGCTTTCAAGCCCTCGGCGGACCGAAATCCCGCGTCGGCTTGTCGGCGCGCTGGTACAGGCGCTCGACTTTGGGCAGCTTGGACTGGATGTCGCGAATGCGCGTCTCGCCTGCCGGGTGTGTGGACAAGAACTGCGGCGGTGCGCCCTTGCTGGCGGCCAGCATCTTCTGCCACAACGTGACGCCAGCCGCCGGGTTGTAGCCGGCGCGCGCTGAAAGGTCCATGCCCACCAGGTCGGCTTCGGTCTCGTCTTCACGGCTGAAGCGCAGCGTCAGCAACTGCGCACCCATCCCCAACAGCACGTCGCCCGTACCGCCCATGCCCAGCAGCGAACTGAGCACGTTCGCTCCCAGGCGCGTGGCCGCTGTCTTGCCCATGCGTTCACGCGCGTGTTCACGCAGCGCATGCGCCACCTCGTGCCCCATGATCGCTGCCACCTCGTGGTCGTTGAGCTGCAGCTTGCTCAGAATGCCGTTGTAGAACGCAATCTTGCCGCCGGGCATGCAAAAAGCGTTGATCTGGTCGCTGTTCAGCAGATTGACTTCCCACCGCCACTGCCGCGCGCGGCGGTTCCAGGGCTGGGCCTGCGGCACGATGCGCTGCGCGATGGCGCGCAGGCGTTGCACCTGCGGGTGGTTGTCGGGTGCCAGGGCGCGCTGTTGCGCGGCCTCGCGCATCATCTGCTGGTACTGCTGTGCGGCAGCGGCTTCCACCTGTTCGGCCGGCACCAGCTTGGCAAATCGCGATTCGCGGCCTACGTCACCGCGCAAGCCTTCGTCGGGCGGCGCCACCGGCTGACCCTGCTGGGCCAGCAGCGCGCCGCTGCCACCGGCTAGCAGCAGCCCGGTGAAAAGGCGCCGGCCGTGCAGCATGCACAGGCAAATGGACGGGTGCAGGGGTTCGGTGTTCATAGTTTCGAGTCGTTCCCGACATGGAGTGGTTCCAGCGTCGGAGGTTCAACGCCCGCCGTGGGTGCGCCAAAAGTGCGGCAAGGGTGCGGCAAGGGTGCGGCAAGCGTGCGGCCAGGGCAGACGCGCTGGCATCGTCATTGGCAAGACGCCATGGCGACAGTTTATCGGCGGCCACCACGGGACACGGGGGCCGCAGTTCGCAACGCGGCTTGAAAAGCGCCACCCCGGCCCACAAGTGCCGGGCATGAACAGCACTACCACCGTGCCACTGCAACTGCCCTGCCCGCACTGCGGGGCCACCAACCGCCTGCCCGTGGCGCGCATCGACGAAGCGCCCGCGTGCGGCCGCTGTGGGCAGCCCTTGCTGGCGGGGCAGCCGCTGGACCTGGACGACAGCAACTTCGACAGCGTCGTTGCCGCCACCCAGCTGCCAGTGCTGGTCGACTTCTGGGCCGCCTGGTGCGGCCCCTGCCAGGCCATGGCGCCAGCCTTCAAGCAGGCTGGCCAGCAGCTGGCCGGCAAAGCCTTGCTGGTCAAGGTCAACAGTGACGACAGCCCCCGGCTGGCAGCACGCTTTGCCATCCGCAGCATTCCTACCCTGCTCAAGCTCAAGGCCGGGCAAGAAGTGCAGCGTCAAAGCGGCGCGCTGCCGGTGGCCGGCATCGTGCGCTTCATGCAGGGTTGAGGAGCGAAAGGGTCAAGGGCCAAAGGAATGAACGGCTGGAGGACGCGAAGTCCTGCGTGCTTCAGCCGCGTTGCCGGGCCAGCGCCAGCGCCACAAACCAGTCCACGCAGTCGGCATTGGCCATTGCGTCGCGTTTGAACACCGTCTCGGGCGCGGCGCCCAGCAGCAGCTTTTTCACCGGCAGTTCCATCTTCTTGCCCGACAGCGTGCGCGGTATGGCCGTGACCTGAAAGATGTCGTTCGGCACATGGCGCGCCGACAACCCCTGCCGAATGACGGCCCGCAGGCGCTGCTGCAGCGCGTCGTCCAGCACCACGCCTTCGCGCAGCACCACGAACAGCGGCATCCAGCTCTCGCGGCCCAGGAATTCCAGGTCGACGACCAGGCTGTCCAGCACCTCGGGCAGGGCTTCGACGGCGCGATAAAGCTCGGCTGTGCCCATGCGCACGCCGTGCCGGTTGATGGTGGCGTCGCTGCGGCCATAGATCACCGCGCCGTGGGCACCGCCATCAGCCTGCGGGGTGATGCGAATCCAGTCGCCATGGCGCCAGGCTGCAGGCTTGCCGTTTCCACCGGGGAACATGTCGAAGTAGCTCGACAAGTAGCGGCTGTTGTCCGTGTCGTTCCAGAAGTAGAGCGGCATCGAAGGCATGGGTTGCGTGCAGACGAGTTCACCCACCTCGTCGATCAAGGGCCGGCCGTCTTCAGACCAGGCCTCGATGGCAGCACCCAGGCAGCGGCATTGCATCTCGCCCTTTACGACGGGCAGGCCGCGGTGGCCGGCCACGAAGGCGCCGGCAAAGTCGGTGCCGCCGCTGATGGGGTTGAGCCAGATGCGCTGCCCGCCCGGGCGCGGCAGCTGCTGCCAGATCCAGTCGTAGCACGCGTCCGAGAGCGGGCTGCCGGTGCTGCCCACGGCCTGCAGGCGCGACAGGTCGGCTTCTTTCATGGGCTCGACGCCCGCCTTCAGGCAACTGGCATAGAACGCCGCGCCCGCGCCGAACCAGGTCACGCCGGCAGCGCCTGCAAAGCGCCAAAGGGTGCCCCAGTCAGGCGCCTTCGAAGGACCGCCCGGGTTGCCGTCGAACAAGCAGATGGTGGTACCGCCCAGCAGCGCTGCCACCTGCGCATTCCACATGATCCAGCCCGTGCTGCTGAACCAGAAGAAGCGTTCGCCGGTGGCGGCGCTGGCGTGGATGTCGTTGTGCAGCGTGCCCTTCAGCGCTTCCAGCACGATGCCGCCATGGCTGTGGACGATGGGCTTGGGCAGGCCCGTGGTGCCGCTGGAATAGACGATCCACAACGGGTGCTCGAACGGCAGCCAGGCCGGCGCCCAGGCGCCAGGCGGCTCGCCAACCACCAGGTCTGCCCAGCAGTGCGTGGCCCAGGGGCCGGGTACGCCGCGCGTGCTTTCGCCGTCTTTTTCGCGGTCCGCCAGCAACACCAGGTGCTGCAGGCCCGGCAGGCCCGCAGCCACCTCGCGCAGCACGCCCAGGCGGTCGTGCGCGGTGCCGCCCCAGACCTGGCTGTCCACGGCCAGCAGCAGCTTGGGTTCGATCTGGGCAAAGCGGTCGAGCACGGCCACCGGGCCCATGTCGGGGCTGCAGACGCTCCACAGCGCACCCACGCTGGCGCAGGCCAGGAAAGCGACCACCGTCTGCGGCGTGTTGGGCAGGTAGGCGCAAATGCGGTCGCCGGGTTGGATGCCGAGCTGTGCGAAGCGCGTGGCCAGCATCGCGACCTGGCGCTGCAGTTCCGGCCAGCTCATCTCTTGCGGGGGCAAGCCGTCTTGCTGCCGGCCTTCGTCCTGATAAACGATGGCCGGGTGGCCCGCAGCATGCGCTGCACCTGCATGGCGCAGCACCTGCTGCGCATAGTTCACCTGCGCGCCGCTGAACCACCGCGCGCCGGGCATGCGCAAGCCGCTTTCCGGCAGCGTCAGCACTGTCCGGTGCGGCGTGGGCGACTGCAGATCGAAGTGGTCCCAGATGGATTGCCAGAACGCCGGCAAGTCCGTCACAGACCACTGCCACAGGTCGTCATAACGCTCGAACTTCATGCCGTGCCGCTCAGTCAACCAGGCTTCGTACTGCGCCATGCGGGTTGGGGTCATGGCGTGCTCCTCCTGCGCCTCAGGCCGCCGGGCTGTCGATGTCGGCCCAGCGGTACCAGTCGCTGGTGAAAGGGTGGCGGATGGGCCCTTGCACGCCCGGCTGCAGCAATTCGGTTTCGATGGGGTGGTAGTGCGGGATCACCGGCATGTAGGCCAGTTGCAAGCGCTGCGCCTGGCGCATCAGGGCCAGCCGTTCGGGGCCGTCGGGCAGCACGCGTTGACGCTCGAACAAGGCATCGAAGGCGGGCAGCTTGAAGCGGCTGTCGCTGCTTTGGCCGGCATTGGGGCCATAGGTCAGGCCCAGGAAAAATTCGCCGTCGGGGCTGCCTGCAGACCAGATGAAGCTCCAGATCATCAACTGCCCCGACAGCGAACGCTTGATGAGTTCACCGAACTTGGCGAACTCGAACTGAACCTGCAGACCCACGGCAGACAGATGCTTGAACCAAAGCTCGCTCAAGGCGCGCGCACGCTGGTCGGGCGGAAAGGCCATGCGCAGCAGCAGCGGCTGGCCGCCGGGCAAAGTGCGCCAGCCCGTGCCGATAGCGTTGTCGTTGGCGCCGGCACTGGCGTTGGCGTTTTTTCGCTTGTAGCCGTGCAGGTCCAGCAGCGCGTTGGCGCGTGCATGCGAGTGAGAGCTCAACTCGCTCTTGAACGCCGGGTCGTAGCCGTAGCATTGCGGCGGGATGACGCTTTGCGCCACCACAGCCTGGTCCTTGATGACGCTGCGCACCAGCTCGAAGTTGTCGAAAGCCAAGGCGATGGCGCGGCGCAGGGCCACTTTCTCAACCGTATAGCCGCCCACCAGCGGATCGTCGAAATTGAAGAAGCTATGGCTCAGCGATGGCGCCAAGTTGCGCTCGGCACGCACACCGTCGCGCAAGAGAAAGGGCGCCTCGGTGCCCCCGGGCATGGCCAGCTGGCCGAAATCCGAGGGCACGGTGAGAACATCGAATTCACCACGCAGAAAAGCCAACCAGCGCGGCTGCGACTCTTCGACGATCTTCATCTCGATGCGGTCCAAGAGCGGCGCGCGCTTGCCTGCCAAGCGCAACGCTGCCGCTTGCAAGTGCGGCTCGGCGCCTGCGCCCACGGTGTGGAACAGCTGCTCTCGAAAGCGCGGGCTTTTCTGCAGCACGATCTGCGAGGCGCGGCGCCATTCCTTTGTCACCAGACGGAAGGGCCCGGTGCCCACCGGGTGCGCCATCAGGTCGCCGCCGTAAGCCTGAGCCACTTCTTGCGCCACGGCGCCGCAGATGCCATTGGCCATCAAGTGGGTGAAGCGCGGCGACGACTCAGCCAGACGAAATTCAAAGCGATAGCGGTCCAGCACGCGCAGGCCGGGTACGTCGGTGTCGTAGGGGAACGGTGTTTTGGTTTTCAGCGCGCGCCCGCGCAGTTCGCTCAAGCCCAGGATTTTTTCGTTCTCGAACAGGTACAGGTGCTCGGTGATCGTGGCCGGATCGTAAAAGCGCTTGATGCTGTAGACGTAATCGGCCGCCACCAGCTCGCGCGGCTGGCCCTTGAAGGCCGGGTCGTCGGCAAAGAAAATGCCGGGGCGGATGCTGATGACGAAGTGCCTGGCGTCGGCTGAGGTCTCGGGCAGCCCTGCGGCGGTGAGCGGAACCAGCACCGCCGGCCGCGCCAGCGGGTCATAGCTCAGCGGCGCTTCGAAGATATGCGCGCAAATGCGCACCGAAGTCTGGTCGCTGACACGCGCCGGGTCGAAGCCGGCTTCGGCGATGTGCTGCACCACACGCAGCGTCTTCGTCGGCATTGCAGCGCGGGCTGGCACGGCAAGCCAGGGGCTGGTTGTGCTGGCCGCACCGGCCGCGCTGGCCAGCAAGACATCGCGCCGCTTCACGCGCTTCGCACGGCGGGGTCGATGTCCACCATGTGCCACCACTCGTTCCAGTACACCGGCCGGCGGTAGCCTTCCATGCCCGGCCACATCATGTCGGCCACGAAGCGGTGGCAATGCAGCTTGTAGGGCATGTAGGCGATGGCCAGCCGCTTGGCGCGGTCGAACAGCGCCAGCCGTTCCGGCCCGTCGGGCATGACCTTCATCCGTTCGTGAATGGCATCGAATTCAGGCAGCTTGAAACGTGCCAGGTTCTGGTTGCCGGCCTGCGGGCCGAAGTAGCGCGTCAGCATGCCCTGGCCGTCGCCACCGCTGGCGCCCGAGGCCACGCCCCACATCTGCAGCATGCCGCCGCGTGCGGCTTTCAGGTTCTCGGGCCACTTGGCGGTCTTGAAGACGACACGGATGCCGATCTCGTCCATGTTCTTCTTCCACAGCTCGTTCAGCTGGCGGCTGTTCTGGTCGGGCTGGGTGGACAGGTTCAGCGTCAGCGGCTGGCCGTCGGGCAGTTCGCGCCAACCGTCGCCGTTGCGGTCGACATAGCCGTGCAGCGCCAGCAGGGCCTGCGCGCGCGCGGGGCTGTATTCGCTGGCCTCGCTCTTGAACGCCGGGTCGTAGCCGCTCAGGTGCGGCATCACCGGGCTTTGCGCGGGGATGGCCATGCCGCGGCGCAGCAGGCGAATCTCACGCTCCAGGTCCACGCCCAGGCTGATGGCGCGGCGCAGTGCCACCTTGTGCGGTTCCAGCCCGCCCACCACCGGGTCTTCCATGTTGAAGTAGGTCAGCACGATGTCGCTGGACAGAGAAATCACACCGCGCAAGCCCTTCTTCTGCAGGTTGGGCGCCACCGCGCGGCCGGGCATGGCCACGTTGATGAAGTCGGGCGGCAAGCGGTCGATGAAGTCGTGCTCGCCATTGACGAAAGACAGCCAGCGCGGCTGCGATTCTTCGATGATGGAAATCTCCACGCGGTCCAGCAGCGGCAGCCGCTTGCCCGTCAGACGCGCGGCCATGGCCTGGCCTTCGGCATCGTCGGCCGCAGGCTGGGCAGCCCACAAGCGTTCGCGGTAGGCCGGGTTGCGTTCCAGCACGATCTGCGAAGAACGCCGCCACGAAGCCAGCCTGAACGGCCCGGTGCCCACCGGGTGCTCTGCGATCTTGTCGCCGTAGAACTCGACCACTTCGCGTGCCACGGCGCCGAACAGGTCGCTCACCGCCATGTTCTCGGCAAAGCGCGGGTCGGGGTTGGCCAGGCGAATCTGCAGCGTGTAGCGGTCTGGCGTCAGCAAGCCTGACACCGGCGCTTCGTATTTGAAGGGCTGCTTGTTGTCCAGCGCCGCCTGGCGCAAGCCAGCCAGGCCCAGAATTTCCCAGGACAGGATGCTGGCCGTCAGCGGGCTTTTGGTGTCCGGGTCGACATAGCGCTTGATCGCGTAAGCGAAATCGGCCGCCACCAATTCGCGACGCCGGCCTTTGAAAGCCGGGTCGTCGGCGAAGTAGATACCGGGCTGCACACGGAAGACCCAGGTGCGGTAGTTGTCGCTGGACTCGGGCATGCCGGCTGCCGTCAAGGTCACGACCTTGGGCGGCCGCGCCAAATGGTCGTAGCCATACAGCGCCTCGAAAATGTGGGCGGTGACGGTGCGCGAATAGGTGTCGTTGATGCGCGCCGGGTCGAAGCCCGACTCGGCCACGGGGAAGGCGTAGCGCAGCGTGCGCTGCGCGCTGGCTGGGGTGCGGCTTTGCGCTGCCGCCAGGCCCGTACCCGGGGACCCCAGCGGTAAGGCCGTGGCTGCCGCCAGCGCCAATGCGTCGCGTCGTTTCATGCTTGCGTCTCCCTGGCCTTGTTGGGTGCGATGTCCACCATGTGCCACCAATTGAACCAGTAAGCCGGCCGGCGATAGCCTTGCAGCCTGTCCACCATCAGGTCGGTCAGCAGGCGGTGGCAGTGCAGCTTGTAGGGCATGTAGGCCACGGCCAGGCGCTTGGCCTGGTCGAACACGGCGTTGCGTTCCGGGCCATCGGGCATCAGCGTCAGTTTGTCGTACAGCGCGTCGAAGGCCGGCAACTTGAAGCGCGCCAGGTTGAATTCACCGATCTGCGGGCTGTAGTAATAAGCCAACAGGCCCTGGCCGTCACCGCCAGAAGCAGCGGCACCCACGCCCCACATCTGCAGGTTGCCAGCGCGCGCAGATTTCAGGTTCTCAGGCCACTTCGCTGGCTGGAATTGGACCTTCAGGCCCACGGCATTCAAGTTCTTGCGCCACAGCTCGTCGAGTTCGCGGCTGGTCTGGTCGGGCTGGGTTGCCATGCGCAGCACCAGGGGCTGGCCGTCGCGTTGTTCGCGCCATCCGTCACCATCGCGGTCGGTGTAGCCATACATGTCGAGCAGCGCATTGGCGCGCGCCGGGCTGTACTGGCTGTTCTCGCTCTTGAACTTGGGGTCGTAGCCGCTGGTGAATGGCACCACCGGGCCCTGCGCGGGAATGGCCATGCCGCGCCGCGCCACGGTAATTTCGCGTTCCAGGTCGACCGACAAGCCGATGGCCCGGCGCAAAGCCACCTGGTGCGGTTCCAGCCCGCCCACCACCGGGTCTTCCATGTTGAAGTAGGTCATCGCGATGTCGGTGCCCAGCACGACTTCGCCCTTGAAACCCTGGCGTGCCAGATTCGGCGCAATCTTGCCGCCGGGCATGGCCAGGCTGATGAACGAGGCCGGCACGCGTTCAAGCATGTCGAACTGGCCGTTCAGGAACGACAGCCAGCGCGGCTGCGCTTCTTCGATGATGGCGATCTCGACGCGATCGATCAGCGGAAGGGGCAGGCCTTTCAGCTTGGCGGCGATGGCCTGGCCTGCAGCGTCGTCGGCAGCAGGTTCGGCCTGCCACAAGCGCTGGCGATAGTTCGGGTTGCGTTCCAGCACGATGCGTGAAGAGCGCCGCCATTCAGTCAGCTTGAACGGGCCCGTGCCCACCGGGTGTTCGCCGATAGCGCTGCCGTATTTCTGCACCACTTCACGCGCCACGGCGCCATAGGTGTCGGTGGCGGCCAGTATCTCCATCAAGCGCGGGCGCGGTGCGGCCAGCTTGAACTGCAGGGTGTAGCGGTCCAGCGCGCGCAGGCCTTCGATGGGCTTGTCATAGTCGAATGGCTGGCGCGTGTCTAGCGCCTGTTGGCGCACTTCGGCCAGGCCGAGAATCTGCTGCTCTTCCAGCGTCGTCCAGTTCGGGCTTTTGTTGGCCGGGTCGGCAAAACGTTTGAAGGTGAAGACGAAATCTTCGGCCGTCAGTTCACGCGTGGCGCCCTTGAAAGCCGCGTCATCGGCGAAGCGGATGCCGGGCGCGACGCGGATGGTCCAGACGCGAAAGTCGGGGCTGATCTCGGGCAGCGCAGCGGCCACCAGGGGCACCACCTTGGGCGGGCGCGCCAAGTGGTCGTAATTGAACAGCGCCTCGAAGATGTGCGAGGTGACGGTGATCGAATAGACGTCGAAGATCTGCGCCGGGTCGAAGCTGGTTTCTGCAATCGGGAAGGCATAGCGCAGCACCTTCCTTGACGCTGGCTGCTGTGCCAGCGCGGCAGCCGCGGGAAGGGCCAATGTCGCGCCAATTCCCATGCCGATTCCCGCGCCCATTCCCGCGCCCACCGCTGCGCCCAAGCCCGTGACCAGCGCCTCTCGCCGTTTCACTGCGGCGCCCCGCGCCTGCTCTGGAAGGCCTCCAGGTCGATATCGGTGTAGCGCCAGATGTCACGCACGAAGGGGTTGCGGTGGTAGGCCACGACCCAGGGCTGGGTGATGTCGGTGGCGATGCGGTGGACGTGAATCTTGTACGGCATGTAGGCCACCATCAGCTTGGCGGCTTCTGCCATCACGGCATTGCGCTCGGGGCCGTTGGGCATGCCGCGTTGTTGCTCGTAGAGCTTGTTGAAGGCCGGCAAGTCGAAGCGCGCATGGTTGGCCTGGCCCTTGTTCGGGCCGTAGCCCAGCGCCAGAAAAGTGTCGCTGTCGGGCCCGCCGCTCCAGCCCAAGCCCCACATCATCAGCTTGCCGGTGCGGCTGGTCTTCAGGTTTTCCGGCCATTTCGCGGTCTTGAATTCGATGCGGATGTTGATCGCCCTCATGTTCCGGTTCCACTGCTCGCTGAGCTGGCGGCTTTGCTGGTCGGGCTGGGTCGAATATTCAAGCAACAGCGGGCTGCCGTCGGGCTGGTCGCGCCAGCCGTCGCCGTCTTTGTCGACATAGCCGTACATGTCGAGCAAGGCCTTGGCACGGCCCAGGTCGTAGTCGCTCATGGTGGTCTTGAACTTCGGGTCGTAACCCACAGTGCCGGGTGGAATGGGGCCCTGGCCGGGAATGGCCTGGCCACGCCGCACCAGGCGAATTTCGCGGTCCACATCGACGGCGAGACTGATGGCGCGGCGCAAAGCCACCTTGTGCGGCTCGTAGCCGCCCACCACCGGATGCTCCATGCCGAAATAGGAAACGGCCACATCAGAGAGCGGATAGCGAAAAGCCTTCATGCCCTGTTTGGCCAGGTTCGGCGCCAGTTCGTTATTGGGAATGACGCTGGTGGCGAAGTCGGCCGGCAGCCGGTCCATCAAGTCGTGTTCGCCGTTCAGGAATGCCAGCCAGCGCGGTTGCACTTCTTCGATGATGGAGATCTGCACCTCGTCGATCATCGGCAGTCGTTTGCCTTTGTATTGCTGTGCGATGGCGACCAGGCGGGCGTTGCTGGCGGGCGGGTTTTCGTCGTACAGCACTTCGCGGTAGTTGGGGTTCTTCGCCAGCACGATGCGCGAACTGCGCTTCCAGTCGGCCAGCCGGTAGGGGCCCGTGCCCACCGGGTGTTCGCCTATCCGGTCGCCATAGAACTCGACCACTTCGCGCGCCAGCGCGCCGGTGAACGAGCCATCGGTGAAGAAGCTGTAGATGAAGCGCGGCGACGATTCGGCCAGCTTGATCTGCAAGGTGTAGCGGTCCAGCGCGCGCAGCCCTTCGACAGGGGTGTCGTAGTCGAAAGGCTTGCCGGCATCCAACAACCTTTTGCGCAGTTCGCTCAGGCCCAGAACCTTGGCGTTTTCCAGGATGTAGAGGTTGCCGCTTTTCCAGCGCGGGTCGTAGTGGCGCTTCAATGAATAAACGTAGTCCTCGGCCGTCAGCTCGCGTTTCTTGCCTTTGAAAGCCGGGTCGTCGGCAAAAAAGATGCCGGGCTTGATGCGGATGGTGAAAGTGCGGAAGTCGTCGCTGATCTCGGGCATGGCCGCCGCCGTGGAAGGGCGTATGCCCACGGGCTGGGCCATGAATTCGTACTCGTAGGGCGATTCGAAAATGCTCGTTGCCACCGTGCGCGAATACAGGTCGGTGATCTGCGCCGGGTCGAAGTTGCTCTCGGCGACCGGGAAGGCGTAGCGCAGCACCTTTTTCTCAGCGCCGCTTTGCGCAAAAGCCAGCGTCGGGGCCAGCGCCGGGGCCAGTGCCAGTGCGGCGACAAGGAACAGGGGAATGAGCTTCATGCGGGCTCCTGATCAGGGGGTTGCGACGCCAGGCGCCATGTCGACATG
>JBBQAW010000036.1:0-21669 GCA_038316815.1 Burkholderiales bacterium | reverse complement strand
GTAGCTCTTGGCACGCGGGTCGGTGTCTTTCAGGTTTTCGCCGTCGTAGACCAGCATCTTGGAATAAAGCGACGAGTTTTCAGGCTCCTTCAGGCGCGTCAACATGGCGAACTGGCTCATCATCTTCAGCGTGCCCGGCGCACAGGTGGCGTGGGCCAGGCTGCTGCCCTTCAGCAGCTTTTCGTAGTTGTGAATCTCTTCACTGACGCGCAGGCAGTACGGTACCTTGACGATGTAGATGCGGTCCAGAAAGGCTTCGTTGTTCTTGTTGTTGCGGAAGGCCTTCCACTCGCTTTCGTTGCTGTGCGCCAGCACCACGCCGTCGAACGGAATGGCGCCGAAGCCTTCGGTGCCCTTGAAGTTGCCTTCTTGCGTCGCCGTCAACAGCGGGTGCAGCACCTTGATGGGCGCCTTGAACATTTCGACGAATTCCAGCAGGCCCTGGTTTGAGAGGCAAAGCCCGCCGCTGTAGCTGTAGGCGTCTGGGTCGTCCTGGGCATAGGTTTCGAGCTTGCGGATGTCGACCTTGCCGACCAGGCTGCTGATGTCCTGGTTGTTCTCGTCGCCCGGCTCGGTCTTGCTGATGCCCACCTGCTTCAAGATGCTGGGGTAGCGCTTGACGACCCTGAACTGGCGAATGTCGCCGCCGAATTCTTCCAGCCGCTTCACGGCCCAGGGGCTCATGATGCGGTTGAGGTAGCGGCGCGGGATGCCGTATTCCTGTTCCAGGATGGGGCCGTCCTCGACCACGTCGAACAAGCCCAGCGGGCTTTCGTTCACCGGGCTGCCCTTGATGGCGTAGAACGGCACCTGTTCCATCAGCTGCTTCAGGCGTTCGGCAATGCTGCTTTTGCCGCCGCCCACCGGGCCCAGCAGATACAGGATCTGCTTTTTTTCTTCCAGGCCTTGCGCGGCGTGCCGGAAGTAGGAGACCACCTGTTCGATGGCATCTTCCATGCCGTAAAACTCGGCGAAGGCCGGGTAGACCTTGATCACCTTGTTGGCAAAGATGCGGCTCATGCGCGGTTCGTTGCGCGTGTCGATGCTGGTCGGTTCACCAATCGCCTTGAGCATGCGCTCGGCCGCGGTGGCGTAGGACAGCGCGTCGCGCTTGCATTCGGCCAGGTAGTCTTCGAGGGAAAGTTCTTCCTCACGCAGCCGCTCGTAGCGGGCTTTGAGGTGGCTGATAACGTCCATGCGGCCTCCGGTGATCCAGGCCGTGCTGCAGGGAAGGCTGCCCCTGTACGCCGGCCTGGGAAGTTCTGATGAAGCCCCGGCTTCACGGGCCCGGGCGCCATCAGAGCTTTCCTGATCATCGATGGTGCAACAGCACCCTTCAACACACTGTCAGCATGGACCATTCAGGGCCCGACTGTCGAGCAATCTAAGGGCTCATCGCCTCGCACTTTGCCAGCTAAGCCACATCCTTGCCTGTCCCGCTTCAATCGGCATGAAAACTTGGCATAAAAGCTGTGCCGAAAGTTGCAAGACGCGTGCCTTCAACGCGCGAGGGCCAGCGAATGCCGACAACGCACCCAAGAAACGTCGAGTGGCACACGGCTTGCCCGCCTGCATCAACCTCTGGCCTGCGCGGGCTTCAAGCCGTCCAGCACCGCTGCTGGACGGCAGGGTCTGCGCTTGAAAGCGCGTTGCTCGCGCGGACTTTGGGGTCGGAAATTAGGGTTTGCATGAATATCAGGGTACGGTGCAGGCATGCTGATTCCGCCACTTCCATCCGTTGGCTGTGCTTTCTTCTTCGATTTCGACGGCACGCTTGCAGAACTCGCCCCCCGGCCCGACGCCGTTGTCGTCGATGTCGCAGTGCGCGCCGGCTTGGCGCGGCTGTCGCGTGCACAGGGCGGTGCGGTGGCCGTCGTCAGTGGTCGGCCGGTGGCAGAAATAGATGCACTGCTGAGCCCGCTGCGCATGCCGGTCGCGGGAGTGCATGGCACCGAGCGCCGCGGCGCAGACGGCGTTTTGCACCGCTTGGCCACGCCGGGTCTGGCGCCGGCGTGGGGTGGCGTGCAAGCCTTGGCTGCGCGCCACGCTGGCTTGCTGCTGGAACTGAAGCCGGGCGCCATGGCCTTGCACTTCCGCGGTGCGCCTGAGCTCGAAGACGCCTGTATGGCCGCCATGATCGACGCGCAGGCCCGGGTCGACGACATGGTCTTGCTTCGCGGCAAATGCGTCATCGAGCTCAAGCCGCGCCGCGCCAGCAAGGGGCAAGCGGTGGCCGACTTCATGGCTGAAATGCCCTTCATTTCGCGCCTGCCCTGGGTTTTTGGCGACGACGTTACCGACGAAGCCGCATTTGAAGTGGTGTTGGCTCTGGGTGGCGTGGCCGTCAAGGTCGGCCCGGGCGACAGCCTGGCGCCCCACCGTCTGCCCGACCCCGCCGCGTTGCGACGATGGCTAGAGGAGGCCGCCCCCGAATGAATTCAAACCAACCGATCACTGCTTCCCTGGCGCTCGGCGTTGTCGGCAACTGCGCTGCCAGTGCCCTGATCGACGCGCAGGGCCGCATCGTCTGGAGTTGCTGGCCACGCTTTGATGGCGACCCGGTGTTCCACGCCCTGCTGGGCGGGGGTGAGCCCGGCGACGGCAGTTTTGCTGTCGAACTGCAGGGTTTGACGCGCAGCGAGCAGCACTACGAGCCCAATACCGCGGTGCTTCGCACGCGCCTGTGGGACGCCCAAGGGCATGGGCTGGAGATCACCGATTTCGCGCCCCGCTTCATGCAGCGCGGCCGCATGTTCCACCCTGTGCAGTTGGTGCGCCGCTTGCGGGTATTGCAGGGCGCACCGCGCATCTGCATCCGCCTGCGCCCGCGCTTCGACTGGGGCCGGCTGCCGCCGCGCATCACCCAGGGCAGCCACCACGTCCGCTACGTCGGCCCCGACCAGGTGCTGCGCCTGACGACCACCGCCCCCATCAGCTATGTGCTGCAGGAACAGCCCTTCCTGCTGAACGAGACGCTGAGCCTGCTGCTAGGGCCGGATGAATCGCTGACCGCAGGCGTCGAAGAGATCGCAGAGACCTGGGAACGCGAAACCATCGGCTACTGGCGCGAGTGGACGCGCCGCCTGGCCTTGCCGCTGGAATGGCAGGAAGCGGTGATTCGCGCCGCCATCACGCTGAAGCTGTGTGTGTTCGAGGACACCGGGGCCATCGTCGCTGCGCTGACCACCAGCATCCCCGAAGCGCCCGGCAGCCAGCGCAACTGGGACTACCGTTACTGCTGGCTGCGTGATGCGTTCTTCGTCGTCAGGGCGCTGAACAGCTTGTCCGAGACGGGCACGATGGAAGGCTATCTGCGCTGGCTGAGCAACGCGGTGGCCTCTTCCGGTGGCGGCCATGTGCAGCCGCTGTACGGCATCGGCCTGGAACGCGACCTGGTCGAGCAGATGGTGCCGCAACTGCCGGGCTACCGTGGCCAGGGGCCAGTGCGCCGCGGCAACCAGGCCTATGAACACTTCCAGCACGACGTCTACGGCAACATCGTGCTCGGTGCGGCCCAGGCCTTCCACGACCGGCGCCTTTTGAGGCCCGCCGGGCTGGCGGAATTCCACCGGCTCGAAGCCGCTGGCGAACAGGCCATCCGCGTGCACGACCAGCCCGACGCGGGCATGTGGGAACTGCGCACCCGCGCCAGCGTGCACACCTCGTCGCTGCTGATGTGCTGGGCCGCCTGCGACCGCCTGGGCAAGATCGCCACGCGCCTGGGCCTGGGCCCACGTGCCACCTACTGGGCCGGCCACGCCACGGCCATGCGCGACCTGTTGCTGACCCAAGCCTGGAGCGACAAGCGCCAGGCTTTCACTGAAAGCCTGGGCGGCGAATACCTGGACGCCAGCGTGCTGCTGATGGCCGAGGTGGGCATCATCGACGCCCGCGACCCGCGCTTCATCGCCACCGTCGAAGCCCTGGAAAAGACTCTGGCCGACGGCCCCTACATGCGCCGCTACGAAGCGCCCGACGACTTCGGCCGGCCCGAGACGGCCTTCAACATCTGCAGCTTTTGGCGCATGGACGCGCTGGCCCGCATGGGCCGCCGCGACGAAGCCCGCGCCATTTTCGAAGCCATGCTGGCCGCGCGCAACCCGCTGGGGCTGCTGAGCGAAGACACCCATGCCGCCACAGGCGAGATGTGGGGCAACTTCCCGCAGACCTATTCGATGGTGGGCCTGATCAACGGCGCCGTGCGTTTGTCGGCGTCCTGGGACACCGTGATCTGATGGCGCGCCTGGTCGTCGTTTCCAACCGCGTGGCCGACCCGCGCAAGACCGCTGCCGGCGGCCTGGCCGTGGCGCTGGGCGACGCCCTGGCGGCCTCGGGCGGCTTGTGGTTCGGGTGGAGCGGCCAGGTGGTGGCCAGCGGCGAAGCGGGGGCCGACGCGCCGCCCAAGATGCACCGGGCGGGCGACACTACTTTGGCCACGGTCGACCTGTCGCAGGCCGACCACGACGCCTACTACCTGGGCTACGCCAACGGTGTGCTGTGGCCGGTGTTCCACAACCGGCTGGATCTGGCCGACCTGGACCATAGCGACGTCGACGGCTACCTGCGCGTCAACCGCATGTTTGCGCACCGGCTGGCGGCCCTGCTGCGGCCCGACGACGTGGTCTGGATTCATGACTACCACCTCATCCCGCTGGCGGCTGAACTGCGCGCGCTGGGCTGCCAGCAGCGCATGGGCTTTTTCCTGCACATCCCCTTGCCGCCGCCGCAGATCATGGCCGCCATTCCGCAGCATGAATGGCTGATGCGTTCGCTCTTCGCCTACGACCTGCTCGGCTTTCAAAGCCAGACCGACCTGGCGCACTTCGCCCGCTATGTGCACAACGAAGCGCGTGCCGAACGGCGCGAGAACGATGTCTTCCATGCCTTCGGGCGCAGCGTGCGCGCACGCGCCGTCCCCATCGGCATCGATGTCGACGAGTTCCAGGCCCTGGCCCGCGGGCCCGAAGCGCAGGACATGCTCGCCACGCTGCAAGAGCAATACGCCAACCGGCGGCTGCTGCTGGGTGTGGACCGGCTGGACTACAGCAAGGGCCTGCCGCAGCGTCTGCGTGCCTTCCAGCGCCTGCTGCAGAACTACCCCGAGAACCGCCGCAGCGCGGTGCTGGTGCAGGTGGCCGCACCTTCGCGTGAAAGCGTGGGCGCCTATGCCGACTTGCGGGGCGAACTGGAACGTATTAGCGGCGCCATCAATGGCGAATACAGCGAACTCGACTGGATTCCCGTGCGCTACATGCACCGCGCCGTGGCGCGCAAGCGCCTGCCGGCCCTGTACCGTTTCAGCTGCGTGGCCGTGGTCACGCCGCTGCGCGACGGCATGAATCTGGTGGCCAAGGAATATGTCGCCGCCCAAGACCCGGCCAACCCGGGTGTGCTGTTGCTGTCGCGGTTCGCCGGTGCCGCCGAGCAGATGACGGACGCCTTGCTGGTCAACCCCTACGACACGCAGGTGGTGGCCGAGACCATGCAGCGCGCGCTGCAGATGCCGCTGGAAGAACGGAAGGCCCGCCACGCCAAGCTGCTGGCGGGCATTCGCGAATTCGACGTGCACTGGTGGCAACGCGAGTTCCTGCACAACCTGCAAATGCACAACTGAAATGAACCGATGAACTCAGAAACCTTTCTCGACATCGCAGGCCGCACCTGGGCCAGCGCGGGCAGCGCCACTGTGGCGAGCCTGCGCATCGTCATCATCATCATCGCTGCGTGGGTGCTGACGACGGTGCTGCAGCGCGGCATCCGCAGCTTCCGTATCCGCTTGGCCGCACGCATGGCAGACCGTGAATCGGCCAAGCGGGCAGAAACGCTGGGCCGTGTGGTTCGCTACCTGGTGGCGCTGGTCATCACCCTGCTGGCCGGCATGCTGGTGTTGGGCGAACTGGGCATTTCGGTGGCGCCCATTCTGGGCGCGGCTGGTGTCGTCGGCCTGGCCATCGGCTTCGGCGCGCAGAGCCTGGTGAAAGACTACTTCACCGGCTTTTTCCTGCTGCTGGAAAATCAGATCAGCACCGGCGACATCGTGCAGCTGAGCAGTGAACATTCTGGTTTCGTCGAAGAAGTGACCCTGCGCTATGTGCGTCTGCGCGACTACGACGGCCGGGTGCACTTTGTGCCCAACGGGCAGATCACCAGCGTCATCAACATGACCCGCGGCTTCTCGTTCGCGGTGCTGGACATCGGCGTGGCCTACCGCGAGAACGTTGACGAAGTGATGGCGGTGATGCTGGACGTGGCAGGCGGCATGCGCAAGGAAGCCCCGCATGCCGAACGCATTCTGGAAGACATGGAAATGGCTGGCGTCGACCAGTGGGGCGACTCGGCAGTGGTCATCAAGGCCCGTTTCAAGGTCGTGGCCATGCAGCAGTGGAACGTGAAGCGCGAATACCTGCGCCGGCTGAAGCTGGCATTCGACGAACGCGGCATCGAGATTCCGTTCCCGCACCTGACCGTGTATGCCGGGCAGGACAAGGACGGCGCTGCGCCTTCGCTGCCGCTGGACCTGCGCCGCCGTCGCGGGGCCGTGGCGCCTGCGGTGGCTGCAAACTGAAGTCGGTCAGGCGTCTTTCAGGCCCAGCTTTTCAAGCAGGCCGTTGAGTTCGTCCAGCGAACCGAAGGCGATGGCCACTTCGCCTTGTTCGCCGCGGCGGCCGCGCTTTTTCACCCGGATGTCGACCGGTGCCGACAGCAGGTCGGCCAGTTGTTGTTCGATGCGGATGATCTCGCGCGCCTTCGTGCCGCCTGATGCTTTGGCGGCCCGTTCGGGCTGCGCTGCGCTGGTTTTGGCGACCAGCCGTTCAGCATCGCGCACACTCAGTTTCTTGGCGATGATTTCCTGCGCAGCCATCACCTGCTCGGCAGGGGCCAGCGCCAGCAGCGCGCGGGCGTGGCCCATGTCCAGGTCGCCGGCCAGAAGCAGCTGCTGAACGGTGTCGGACAGATTCAGCAGTCGCAACAAGTTGCTGGCGGCGCTGCGCGACCGGCCCACTGCCTGCGCGGCTTGTTCGTGCGTGAGCTGAAACTCGGTCACCAGCCGCTGCAGCCCTTGTGCTTCTTCCAGTGGGTTCAGGTCTTCGCGCTGGATATTTTCGATCAGCGACATGACGGCGGCGGCTTCGTCGGCCACCGGCTTGACCAGCACCGGCACACTGGCAAGCCCGGCCAGCGCCGCGGCGCGGAAGCGGCGTTCGCCGGCAATGATCTCGTAAGGCGTGTTGCCGTCGGCCACCGGGCGCACCAGGATGGGTTGCATCAGGCCCTGGCTCTTGATGCTCTCGGCCAGTTCGTAGAGCGAACCCTCGTCCATGCGGGTGCGCGGCTGGTACTTGCCGGCGCGCAGTTGCGTCAACAGCAGCTGCGTCGGCAGGCCGTCGGCGGCCGCGCTGCTGCTGTCGACCTTGGGCCCCAGCAGTGCTTCCAGGCCCATGCCCAGGCCTTTGGGTTTTTTGCTCACCATCGGGGCATTGTCCACGACGCCAGCGGCGGTCACGGCGGCCACGGCGCCCAACACGTCCACGACGTCCACTGCGCCCTCGACGTCCACGACGCCCATGGCGCCGATCACGCTGACTTTCAGGGGCGGCTGCGCGCGTGGCGCTGTTTGGCCGGGAAGAGCACTTCGCGTTCGAAGTAGCGGCGCAGCCGCACGGTGTGCGGGTCCATGCGGCCCGGGGCGCTGGCAAGCACGGCGACGACGGCGTCGACGCGCAACTGCAGGCGCCCGCGCGGCCCGCGGCGCCAGCGGCCGGCGTGGCGTGCAGCGATGGCTTCGTCTTGGTCACGCGTGTGCAGGGCGCGCTGCAGGTCGTCGGCCGCCACCCAGAGATGGCGGCCGTCGTCTTCGATGGCCAGCGACAGGCCACCGAAAGCGTAGTGCCTGCCTTCGACCGGGCGCCAGTTCGCGGCGCGGCGCAAGTACAGCAAGTGGCTGAGCGCGCGCACGCCAAAGATCGGCACGGCGAAGATGGCCAGCGCCAGCGCCCCAGCCACGACGACGCTGAGCCAGGCCCCGGTGCCGATGAGGTGCAGCACGGCCGCCGCGGCAGCGGCCAGCACGCCTGCGAAGATGGCGCGATGCAAGCGCGTACTCACGGTCTAGCCCCTGCTGGCCCGTGAAGTTCAGTCAGCCAGTGCCGGGCCTGGGGCCAGTGGCCCAGCCCTGAATCGGCATTCAAGTGGCCGGCTGGGCCAGCGTCTGTGGCGACAGCGCCCCAATCGGCCGCCAGGGCCCGGCTGGCCGCTGCGCCGGCGTAGGCGTCGTTGCTGCTGAAAACCAGGCGGGCCGGGAAGGGCAGGGGCTGGCGCACCGGCGGCGACCAAGGGGCCAGCTGCGGCGGCAGTTCAGGGCGCAGAAGGTCGGGCGGCGCCACCAGCAGGGCGCCCAGTGCGCGCCCAGCGTGCTGGCTGTGCGCGGCCCAGGCCGCAACCAGATGGCAGCCCAGGCTGTGGGCGGCCAGCAGCACCGGCTGCGGGCTGGCGATGACGGCGGTTTCCAGTTGCGCCATCCAGTCGCCGCGGCGCGGCCAGAACCAGTCGGCCTGGGGCACGCGGCTGTCGCCGTGAAGGGTTTCCCAAAGTGTCTGCCAGTGGCCGGGGCCGCTGTTCTGCCAGCCCGGCAGCAGCAGCACGGGTGGGTGGGCGGCAGCGTGGGTGGTCATGGGCACAAGAGGCGAACGGTTGAAAGCGGACGGCTGAAAGCGGAAGGCTCAAACGGGTGATGTCGTATGCTCTGCGCGCAACCATACAACGCCAGCGCAGCATGAGCATCACAGTCTTTGTCGACGGCCAGGAAGGCACCACCGGGCTACGCATCCACGAATACCTGGCCGGCCGCGCCGACGTCGAAGTGCTGCGCATCGACCCCGACAAACGCAAAGACGCAACCGAACGCGCGCGCTTGCTGAATGCGGCCGATGTCGCCTTTCTGTGCTTGCCCGACGCCGCTTCACGCGAGGCGGCTGCGATGGTGACGAACCCCAAGACTTGTCTGATCGACGCCAGCACCGCGCACCGCACCGCGCCGGGCTGGGTGTTCGGCCTGCCTGAAATGGCGCCAGCGCAGCGCGCTGCCATCCGCGCCAGCAAGCGCATTTCCAACCCCGGCTGCCATGCCAGCGCCTTCATCCTTCTGCTGCGGCCGCTGGTAGATGCAGGCCTGGTGCCGGCCGACAGCGTGATCAGTGCGAGTTCGATCACGGGTTATTCAGGTGGCGGCAAGACCATGATTGCCGAATATGAAGCCGCCGCTGACCTGCCGGCAGCGCTGAAGGCGCCGCGCCCGTATGGCCTGGGCCTGCATCACAAGCATGTGCCGGAAATGATGGCGCACACTGGTTTGCAGCGTGCGCCGATTTTCATGCCCGTGGTGGGGCCCTTCTACAAGGGCCTGGCGGTGAGTGTGCCGCTGGACCTGGCCGCGCTGGGCTGCACGGCGGCGACGCTGCATGCGGCTTTCGACGCGCGCTACGCTGGCGAACGCTTCATGCGCGTGATGGCGCTGCGCGACCCGGCCACGCTGGAATCAGGCTTCTTCGACATTCAGGCCTGCAACGACAGCAATCGCGTCGACATCTTCGTTTTCGCCAACGACAGCCAGGCCCTGGTGATGGCCCGGTTGGACAACCTGGGCAAAGGCGCCAGCGGTGCTGCGGTGCAGGCGATGAATGTGCACCTGGGTGTGGACGAAGGGTTGGGCCTTTAGCGCAGGCTAGCCTGCTTCCGGCGCTTGCCTGTAGTGGTAGCTGTAGCCGTAGGCAAATCCCAGACGGCGGTAGACGGCTTGGGCTGCATGATTGTCGGCTTCAACCTGCAGGTAGGCCAAGCTGACGCCGTTGCGGGTCGCCAGCGAAAGCATGCGCTTACATAGCCAGCTGGACAGCCCCAGGCCGCGGGCGTCTGGGTGGGTAAAGATGTCATACAGGCCGACCATGGCGCCTTTGCGGGCGGACTGCCCGCAGGCCAGTACCTGGCCGTCCTTCCGGGCGAGTGCAAAGCCGCTGTAGGGCACAGGTGAGGAACGCAGGCGTTCGGCATGGGCGCGCTGCTGGTCTGGCGGCGAGCCGCGTAGCTTGCCGACAACAGCGGCGTAGGCGTCGGCGCCCAATGTTTGCCACTGCAGGCCTTCTGGCGGGGCGCGGCGTCTGTTTCGAGGTCTGTTGCGGTGTCTGTTGCGGGACTTGCTGCCGAGTTGGGCTGGGCGGCGGCTGGCAGTGCCGGGCTGGCCAGCACCAGCACATGGGTGTTGCCCAGCAGTGGCCAGCCGCGCTGGGCCAGGGTGTCGTCCAAGTGGGCCGGTTGCGTAAAGCGTGTGATGCGCACCATCATGGGTACGCCGCATTCGTGGAACCACTGATGGGCCAGAGCCAATTTTTCGTCGACGGGGAGGCGGCCGGTGGCCAGAGCATCGACACAGCGTGCGCGCCGAGCCTTGCCAGGGTTCGTGCGCAGCAGCCAGCCGTCCAGCCAGCGCTGTTGTGGTGGTGCGCTGGCGTTCAGGCCGGCATCTTCTACGCGTGAAAGCAGGGTCTCGCTGAAATCCATGGTGGAATGTGGCGTTGTCTTGTTGCCTCGGGCGGTGCGCCGCAAGTCATGGAACTTGGCCCAGGCGTTGCACCATCTCGCGCGCAAACTCGACGAATGCTTGGGCGCCTTTGGATGCCGGGTCGAAGGTGACGCCGGGCTGGCCGTAGCTGGGGGCTTCGGCCAGGCGCACATTGCGCGGGATGACGGTGTTGAACACCTTGTCGCCGAAGTGCGTCTTGAGTTGTTCGCTCACCTGCTGTTGCAGCGTGATGCGCGGGTCGAACATGACGCGCAGCAGGCCGATGATCTGCAGGTCGCTGTTCAGGTTGGCGTGCACCTGCTTGATGGTGTTGACAAGGTCGCTCAAGCCTTCCAGCGCGAAATATTCGCACTGCATGGGCACGACCACACCGTGGGCGGCGCACAGGCCATTCAGCGTCAACAGGCTCAGGGAAGGGGGGCAATCGATGAGCACGAAGTCGTAGTCGCTGCGGACGGCTTGAAGGGCGGCCCGCAAACGCTTTTCTCGGCGGTCCAGGCGCACCAGCTCCACTTCGGCGCCAGCCAGTTCGCGGTTCGCACCCAGCACGTCGTAGCCGCCTTTGGGGCTGGGCTGGCGGGCTTCTGCGATGGTGGCTGATTCGAGCAGGACGTCGTAGATGCTCAGGCTCAACTGGCGTTTGTCGACGCCAGAACCCATGGTTGCATTGCCTTGGGGGTCGAGGTCGACAACCAGCACCCGCTGGCCGACCTGTGCCAGGCCTGCGGCCAGGTTGACGGTGGTGGTAGTTTTGCCGACACCGCCCTTTTGGTTGGCGACACAGAAGATGCGCATGCGTTGGTTTAGCTGGTCAGCGAGAAGGTTTCACGTGGAACGTCAAGGTGCAGCCAAGCGGATGCCGAAGCCGACCAGAAAGACGCCGGCCAACTTCTCCAGCCCGCGTGCCACGCGCGGATGGGCGCGCACGGTACTTGCGGCTGCTTGCGCAAAGGCGCACAGCAGCAGGCAGTACACGGCACTGATGGCAGCGATGGTGGCGGCCATGGCGCCGAACGTCATGAGCCCACGGTGTTGGGCTGGGTCGATGAACAGCGGGAAGAAGGCTACATAGAAGATGATGGCCTTGGGGTTCAGTAAGGTGATGACGAAGGCTTGGCGCGCGTAGTGGCGCGGCTGGAGGTTCACGGGTGATGCGTTGCTGCCCGGCTTGGCGAAGATGAGACGGAGACCTATCCAGGCCAGGTAACCGGCGCCGAGATACTGCACAGCCTTGAAGAGGACGGGATGAGCCGCCAACAGGGCGGCGACGCCAGCCACTGCCAGCCAGAGCAGTACCTGGTCGCCAACGATGAGCCCGGCCGTGGCCGCGGCGCCGCCCCGAAAGCCGCCTTTGCCTGTCGAAGCCAACAAGCAGAAAGTGCCTGGGCCGGGCAGCGCCAGGAACAGCACGATGGCCGTGCAAAAGGCGCCGTAGTCTGCAATGCCGAGCATGGGAGCGAGTGTGACCTCAGGCTGGTTTGGGTCAGCGGGCGGGTGTCGAGTGCGTGTGGGCCTGCCAGCGGCTGAGCTCGTAACCCAAGGGCGTGAGCAGGGAGCGTATCGCAGTTTCGTCGGCGGGCGACAGGCTGGGGGTGCGCGAAAGCACCCAAAGGTACTGACGAGTGGATTCGCCGACGACGGCATAGCGACCGTCGTCGGCCAAACTCAAAACCCAGTAGTTGCCCCAGATCGGTAGCCAACGCAAAGCGGCGGGCAGGAAACTGACTTCCAGTTTTGCGGGCTTCAGTGTCTGGCCATCGAGGCGCGAACCTGCTGGCCGGGCCAGGCCCAGGACTTCATCGAACTTGCCGTCGGCGGTCTTGCAGCGGTTCAACACTTCGACATTGCCGCCAGGCAGTTGGCGGTAGGTGGCCGATGTGTCGCTGACACACTGTTTCTGGAAGCGGTTGGGGAACCACGCCACCTGATACCAGGTGCCCATGTAGGCTGGAACGTCCAGGCTGGCGATGGCCTCAATGGGCGGCGGTGCTGGGTTCTGCGCGGGCGTGGCGGACTGTGCCGCTGTGGCTACCGTCAGAAGGCTCAGAAGGCTCAAAAGGGTTTTTAGTGCATGTGTCATTCAAGCTTTCGATTTCGAATCCAGACAAGGCAGCGCTGTGCGTCGAGGCCGGGCACCTGCAGCGGTTCCACGTGAAACACCTCCAAGGCCGAAGGCAGAGCGGCTATCTCATCTAGGGGTGTTTTGCCCTTCATGGCCAGCCACGTGCCGTCGGGTGCCAGCAAGCTGCCGGTCAGGCGCGTGAAATCGGCCAGAGAGGCAAAGGCACGAGAGGCGATCAGTTGGAAAACCGGCACGTTCAAAGTCTCCACGCGGCTGTGTGCCGAGTGCAGGTTGGGCAGTGCCAACTCGGCGGCAACCTGGCGGACGAATGCTGCTTTCTTGGCGACAGTGTCAACGCAGGTGACCTGAAGTGCAGGCATGCACGCCGCCAGCACGACGCCTGGCAAACCGCCGCCGCTGCCCACGTCCAGAAGACGCACGGGCGCGGGCATGCCGTGGCAATTCTTGTGCAAGTACTTGTGCAAATGCTTGCGCAGGGGCTGCACAACGGCCAGGCAGTCGGCCAAGTGTTGCAACAGCATGCCGTCGCGGCTGCGCACTGCCGTCAGGTTGTAGGTGCCATTCCAGCGCGCCAGCAGGTCCAGATACTTCATCAGCTGTTCTGCCAAAGCCGGGGTGACAGCGTCTCCTAAGGCGGCAGCCAGCGTGGCCAGTTCGCTGCCCGTAGCTTGGCTCAAGCCGCCTGGTCCTGGGTTTGCGGCGTGGCGAAACCCTTGAAGCGCCCCTTTTTCAGGTGCACCAGCAGCAGCGACACTGCTGCAGGCGTAATGCCCGACATCCGCGAAGCCTGCCCCAAGGTTTCCGGGCGGTGGCGCTGCAGCGTCTGGCGTACTTCAAACGACAGCGCTGTCACTTGAGCGTAGTCCAGGTCGTCAGGAAGCTTCAGGTGTTCCAAGGCCGATGCTCGCTCGACTTCGTCGTTCTGCTTGTCTATGTAGCCAGCGTACCTGATCGCAATTTCGGCCTGCTCGATGACGGCGTCGGCCTCGATGGCGCCCCAATGCGCCCGCAAGGTTTCACGTGAAACAGTGTGGGGGCCATGGGCGATAGCCGCCAGGCTGGCCGTTGCGTCCCAGCCCACGCCTGGCCGGCGCAGCAAATCGGCGAGGTTGTATTCGTGTTCCAGCGCCTTTCCTAGCAGCCGTTCGGCATCGGCAGCCGGCACAGTGGCCGGGCGCACCCAGGTGTCACGCAGACGTTGCAGTTCGCGTTCGAGCCTTTCGCGCTTGGTCTCGAAAGCCGCCCAGCGCAGGTCGTCCACCAAGCCCAGGGCCCGGCCCTGCGCCGTCAGCCGCAGGTCGGCATTGTCCTCGCGCAGTTGCAGCCTGTACTCGGCCCGGCTGGTGAACATGCGGTACGGCTCGGTCACGCCCTTGTTCACCAAGTCGTCGACCAGCACGCCCAGGTAAGCCTGATCGCGGCGCGGCAGCCAGGGTTCACGGCCCTGCACCTGCAAAGCGGCGTTGACCCCAGCGTACAGACCCTGCGCAGCGGCCTCTTCATAGCCAGTGGTGCCATTGATCTGCCCCGCAAAAAACAGGCCGCCCAGCGCGCGTGTCTCGAAGCTGGGTTTCAATTCGCGCGGGTCGAAGAAGTCGTACTCGATGGCGTATCCGGGCCGCAGGATGTGCGCCTTCTCCAGGCCCGCCATCGACTGCACGGCTGCAATCTGCACGTCGAAGGGCAGGGAGGTGGAAATGCCGTTCGGATAAAACTCGTGCGTGGTCAGACCTTCCGGTTCCAGAAAGACCTGGTGGGCATTCTTGTCGGCGAAGCGGCTGACCTTGTCTTCGATGCTGGGGCAGTAACGCGGGCCCACGCCTTCGATGACGCCGGTGAACATCGGGCTGCGGTCGAAGCCACTGCGAATGATGTCGTGCGTACGCTCATTGGTATGCGTGATCCAGCATGGCACCTGGCGAGGGTGTTGCTCGGTGCGCCCCAGAAAGCTGAACACGGGCACCGGGTCCAGGTCGCCCGGTTGTTCGACAAGTTGGCTGAAGTCGATGCTGCGCCCGTCGATGCGCGGTGGCGTGCCGGTCTTCAACCGCCCTTGCGGCAGCTTCAGTTCCTTCAGCCGCGCCGACAGGCTGATGGCGGGCGGGTCGCCAGCACGGCCGGCGGCGTAGTTTTGCAAACCCACGTGCACCCGCCCGTCCAGGAAGGTGCCCGCCGTCAGCACCACCGTCCGGCCGCGAAAGCGCACGCCGGCTTGCGTGATGGCGCCGACGACACGGTCGCCTTGCAGAATCAGGTCGTCCACCGCCTGCTGAAACAGCCAAAGACCTGGCTGGTTCTCCAGCCGCTGTCGTATCGCGGCGCGATACAGCACGCGGTCTGCCTGCGCACGCGTGGCGCGCACCGCCGGCCCCTTGCTGCCGTTGAGAATGCGGAACTGAATGCCGGCTTCGTCCGTGGCCGCGGCCATGGCCCCACCCATGGCGTCGATTTCCTTGACCAAATGGCCTTTGCCGATGCCGCCGATGCTGGGGTTGCAGCTCATCTGCCCCAGGGTTTCGATGTTGTGCGTCAACAGCAGCGTGGCGCAGCCCATGCGGGCGGCCGCCAGCGCGGCTTCGGTGCCCGCGTGGCCGCCACCGACGACGATCACATCAAAGGATTGGGGGTGTTCCATGGAGCCTTGCATTTTACGAGGCACACGCAGCCGCGGGTGGCTTTCGCCCGGCAATGGCACTGCCCATGGCCGCGATAGCATGCTTCGATGAATTGCCGTCCCGGCTGCGCTGCCTGTTGCATCGCGCCTTCCATCAGCTCGCCCATTCCTGGCATGCCCCATGGCAAGCCCGCCGGGGTGCGTTGCGTGCAACTGGATGGCGCCCATGGTTGCCGCCTTTTCGGCATGGCAGAACGACCGGCTGTTTGCCTGTCGCTGCGGCCTGAAGCCGCCATGTGCGGCAACACCGCAGCCCAGGCCCTGGCCTGGCTGCGGGCGCTGGAAGACGAAACCCGCCCCGTCCCTGGCGCTTGCGCTGAGGTCTGAAGGCCCGGATTGGTTCTGCTCCGCAAGGGCCCGCTTTTTGGGGCGGCACCCTCTATCGGTGCTCCGGGCCACCGACGCCGCTTGGCAAAAGTGCCAAACTAAGCGACATCGGCGCTCTTGCCGTTAACCTGTCAAGGAGCCTTCACCATGACCAGAAACATGGGCGGCACTGACCGCATTCTTCGCATCGTGCTTGGCCTGGCCCTGATCATCATGACGCTGTCTGGTGTCATCGGCGCCTGGGGCTGGCTCGGTCTCGTCCCGCTGGCCACCGCAGCTTTCGGTTTTTGCCCGCTCTACAAAATGCTGGGCATGAACACTTGTCCGATGAAACAGGGCTGAAGCGCGGCGCTTTGGGGCACCGTCCCGAACGCGGCACTGAGGCGCCAGAGTTTCCAAGGTTTGCTCAGGCCTGCGGCCCGCCCTGCTGAACCGCGCCCGCCCCACCCGCCCCACCCACGCTGCGCAGGTCCTGCGCCACACGTCCTTCGTGCAGGGCCACCACGCGGCCAGCGCTGGCAATGGTCTCGGGCCGGTGCGCCACGATCACGCGTGTCAGCGCCAGCGCGCGCACCGCCTGGTTGACGCTGCGTTCGCGGTCCACGTCCAGATGGCTGGTGGCCTCGTCCAGCAGCAGGATGCGCGGCCGCTTGTACAGGGCGCGCGCCAGCAGCAGGCGTTGCTTCTGCCCGCCCGACAAGGCCGTGCCAAGCTCGCCAATCAGCGTGTGGTAGCCCATCGGCATGGCCAGAATGTCTTCGTGCACGGCGGCCAGGCGCGCACATTGCTGCAGCCAGTCGACATCAGGCTGGGGGCTGAAGAAGCTGATGTTGTCGGCCACGCTGCCCGAAAACAGCGGTTCGTCCTGCATCACCGCACCCACCATGTTGCGCCAGGCATGCAGGCCCAGTTTCTGCAAAGGCACGCCGCCCACCAGCACTTCGCCGGAAGTGGGCGCATGCACACCCAACATGATTTTCAACAGAGTAGTCTTGCCACAGCCCGATGGGCCGATGATGGCGACCGATTCGCCGGCTTCGATGCGCAGGTTCACCCCCTGCAGCACGGGCGCTTCGCCATCGGCATAACGGAAGCCGACATCGCGCAGTTCGATGCTTGCCGGCAGTTCGGCCCATTGATCGGCGGGCAGGGCGCCTGGCGCAATGCCGTCATTTCCAGCATCGCTTTCGGGCGCTGCCAGCACGATGTCGGCCAATCGTTCGCCCTGCAGGCGCAGCATCTTCAGCTCAACGGTCTTGTCGATCAGGCCACTGACGCGCAGCGCGAAGGTTTCCCTGTAGGCGAAGAAGGCGAAGAGCATGCCCACGCTCAAGCGTTGGTCCAGCACCAGCAGGGCACCCAGCCAGATCACGGCCACACGTTCCAGCCCGAACAGGCCGCGGTGCATGACGCTGAACAGCAAGTCCAGCTTGCGGATGGCGATGCCGGCGTTCATGGTGTCGACCACCAGGCTGGCGAAGCGTTGACGGCGGTCCGCCTGGGCGTTGAAAAGCTTGATCGCCTGCACGCCGCGCAAGCTTTCCAGGAAGTGGCTGTTCTGCTTAGCCTCGAAAACCAGGGCCTCTTCGTTGGCTTCGCGCAACGGGCGGTAAAAAACCCAGCGCAGCAGGGCGTATAGGCCCACCGCGACCAGGGCCACTGCGGTCAGCTGCAGGCTGTAAAACGCCATCACGCCCAGCGTCAGCAGCACCAGAACGCCGTCGAGCACGGCTTCGATGAAGTGCGTCGACAAGGTGCGCTGAATCTGCTGCACTGAACCAAAGCGCGACCAGATGTCGCCGGCATGCCGTTTTTCGAACCAGCCCACCGGCAGCCGCAGCATGTGCGTGAACACGTTCACCAGCCATTGCAGGTTCAAGGTTGAGGACAACACCAGCACCGCCCAGGCACGCGCGGCAGCGGTGGCCACCTGAATCAATACCAGCAGCCCGAAGCCGATGCCCAGGGTGGTCAGCAGGTCGATGTCGGCGCTGAGCAGCACGCCGTCCACCACCCACTGCATCAAAAAGGGCGTCAACAGCACGAAGGCTTCCAGCGCCAGCGCCAGCAGCGCAATCTGGCCCAGCGAACGTTTCAGCCCGGACACGGGGCCCAGCAGCTGGCGCAGGCTGACGTGCTGCTGCTGCCGTGCCGGGGTGAAGTCTGGCGTCGGCCGCAGTTCGAGCGCCACGCCTGTGAAGTGGCGCGAAAGTTCTTCCATGCGTACGCGGCGCTGACCCTGCGCCGGGTCGTGAATCAAAGCCATGCCGCGGCGCCAGCCCACCAGCACGACGAAGTGGTTCATGTCCCAGTGCAGCACGCAGGGCAGTTGCAGCTGGGCCAGTTCGCCAGGTTCGGCCCGCAGCGCGCGCGCGCTCAGGTTCAGCACCCCGGCCATGCGCACCATCTCGGCCAGCGTGATGCCCTTCATCGACAGCGAAAAGCGCTGGCGCAGCGTCGGCAAGTCGGTGCGCAAGCCATGCGCCGCCGCCACCATCGCCAGACAGGCAAGGCCGCATTCGGCGGCTTCGGTCTGCAGTACCACGGGCACCGGCGTGCCGCCGCCCAGGCCACCCAGGCGCAGGCGGGGCAGCAAGTCGCCAAAGCCAGGGCCCGGGTTCATGGGTGTGCCAGGGGGTGCGGCTGTGCGGGGGCGCTCATCCGCCGCTGCGTGCGCGCCAGCCCAGCACGGGCTCGAACAGCCATTCGACGAGACGACGGCGTTCAAGCACCACATCGGCCGAAAGCTGCATGCCGGCCGAAAGCGGCAGCGCTGTGCGGCCGGGTTGCGGCAACAGCGCTACGGTGATGCGAAACAGGGGCTGCCCCGCTGCGCCGCCCCTGGCGCCACCGCCCGGTGCCAGCGCCAGCGCGGCCAGTTCGTTGCCGGCCAAGGGGGTGCGAGAGACCTGCGTCACCCGCCCTGGCAGATGGCCGAACTTCTGGTACGGGAAAGCGGCCAGGCGCAGCCGCACTTCCTGGTCTGGCCGCACGAAGCCGATGGCGCTGGAAGGCGCGTACAGATGCGCTTGCAGCGTGGCGCCGGCTGGCACCAGGCTGGCCAGGGCCGAGGCTGGCGAGACCGCTTGCCCGGCTTCAGCCAGAACCGCGCTGACCGTGCCGTCCTGTGGCGCGCGCACCATCAGCCGGCGGTCGGCGTTGAGTTCGGCGCTTTCGCGCGCCAGTTGCGCCATCTCGCGCTCGATGCCGCCAGCCACGTTGCCGGCCCGCAGCGGCAGGGCACCGCGGTCGCCTTCGAGTTCAGCCCGTTCACGGTCCAGTGCGGCACGCTGGCGCGCGAGCGTCTGCACGGCAGCTTGCAGCGCCAGCACTTCTTCGTTCTTGATCTGCACCTGTGCGGCGCTCATGAACTGATCGGTCTGCAAAGATTCCATCCGCGCCAGCGCCTGCCGGCCCAGCGCCAGGCGCTGCTGCTGCAAGCCGGCTTCGACCTCGAGTTGCGAGGCCTCGGCTGACAGAGCCAGCAGCCGCCGGTCCAGCGCCGCCTGCTGGCTGGCCAGCAGGGCCGTCTGCTGGCCGACTGAGGCCTGTAGGCTGCGCTGGCGGTCGTCCAGGCTGCGCTGCACACGGGCAAGCACGCTGGCGTCGAACAAGGGCTGCTCGAGCGCCAGGACGAACAGCACATCGCCGGCACGCACGGCCTGACCTTCTTCGACATGGCGTTCGAGCACAGTGCCAGCGGCCGTGGGAACGAGCCGGATCAGGCCGCGGTCGGGCATCAGCACGCCGGCGGCAGTGGCCTTGCGTGTGTAGCCGGCCAAGGTGATGAAGGTGCCTACTGTCAACGCCATCACCAGCACGCCGACGGTGATGAACGTCAGCGACAGCGGCCGCGTCAGCTGCACCCGGCCCAGCCAGGGCTGGCGCTGCGCGTCCAGGGCTTCAGGTCGGAACAGCGGGCGCATGAGGGATTGTGGCCCTCAAGCGCAGCGCAAAAGGCGGGTTGGCCAAGCCAACCCGCAAGCACATCGGAGCGGGAGGGACGCGCTCCGATGTGCGGCAATGAACCGCTGCCCGCTTACCAGGAGTTGTTCGGCGATGCTGTGACGTACTGTCCCGCGGTCTGCACGTTGGTCTCTACAACGAGCCATGTGCTGTTTGGCGAACCACCAGCAACTTGCTGCATTTCCAGCAAGCTCAGTTCGCGGATTTCGAGTGCAGCGAACACAGGTTCGCCATGAAGCGGACGATTGACAGCGTGGTTCGTAGACATAAAAGCTCCGTCGAGAATTCCGTGCGAAATTGCACGGTTGTACGGATTGGAGCAGTGTGCAGAGCCGCCGGAAACTGTCAGTTCTTACAGGTCTGATGAGGCTGACGCCCAACACCGGCGATCAGCGGATCAGCCCGAGCCGCAATGCCTTGAGCACGGCCTGATGCTTGGTAAAGCAGTCCAACTTATGCATCGCATTGTTGATGTGAAGTACAGCCGTGCGTTCGCTGATGCCCAGCACTGCGCCAACTTCCCATGCGGTCTTGCCGTCCATGGTCCAGCGTAGCGCTTCCAGTTCGCGCGGGGTGAGCCGAGGGCGTTCTGGTTGCGCCGCTGGCGGCACCAACAACCGCAAAGCTGCGTCCTGCGCATGCACGGCAAACAACTGCAGATCGGCGACCAGACGCTGAAGTTCCTGGCTGTCCTCTGGCAAAGGCTGATCGCGGTCCACACCCAGCATGAAATGTCGCCCCTCGGGCATGTGCAGAGCCATGGCAATCCCGGTGCGATAGCCGAAGCGCGCCTGGTGCTCCCATTTCTCGCCCAGCCCCTGGGAGACATAGGTGCTCTGATCCCAGATGATCGGCACGCTGGCGCGCTTGCAATGCTGCATCACCGGGTCGCGCTTGCCGCCCAGGTTGTCCACATAAGCATCCAGGTAAGCCTGCGGCGTGTTGTCGATGTTCACGAACTCGCTCTTGCCCAACCCGCGATCGATGACCGTCAGGGCAGAGACGGTATCGAACCCCAATTGCTGGCTAAAACGAACAATTTCATCGCGAAATTCGGCGCGATCGCGCGCCTGCATCACCGAAGTAAAGACGCGTGGGAGCATCGGTCTCCTCGTTGGACCGGGGGGGGGTAGGGCCTTTAAGGGCTGTCATCGCCCTGACAAGGTTTACAGCTTTCTTCAAGGCCCGTCCTGTCGAACACTCTCGACATGACATACGCCGCTTTGCACCACGTCACGCCGCCCATTCCCCCTGCTGTCACTCCTTGGGCGTTGCGCGCATGGCCGCCTCTATTGTGGCAGGCCGGCGCGCGGCCGTCTGTGCGCTTCCAGCACGTAGGAACACGCGTCATCTTCCACGGAGACCCGACTTGCCCGCCTGCAGGCCAAACCATCTGGGCCGCGCGCGCCGACGAGGGCGAGGCCGGCATGGCTTGGGACTGGGTACAGATCGCGCGCGGCGTCGTGGCCATGGCCGATCCGATGTCCGTCATCAGCAACCTGCGCTTCATTGGCGGTGAAGGCGAAGTGCTGACGGCCTACGAATCGTCCCTGTTCCTGAACGAAATCGTGCGCCTGTTGCCCTGGCAGTCGGAAGTTCAGCGCGCATTGGGGAAGTGCAACGACTGAAGTGTCCACAGTCGGCCGGGCTTGGCGCCTAGCCCAAGGCATAGGCACAGCTCGGCAACTTCAGGGCGGCGCTATTTCAGTGCAGTGCTATTTCAGTGCAGCGCTGCGCAGGGTTCGCGCGACGTAACCCAAGGCCAGCACGCTGATGGCGATGCTCACCCCCAGAGTCAACACCAGGTCCACGGCGGCCGGTACCTCACCCTTGAGCACCTGCCCCATCAAGGTCGACTGCGCCAGCGCCGGCACCCAGAGGTGCCACGGAGACGTGCCTTCCTGGCTGAACAGCGTCATCAGCGGCAGCAGCGACACCGCCAGGATCACCACGGTGGCATTGGCCTGCGCTTCCTTGAAGCTCTTGCAGCGGATGGCAATGGCCATCAACAGCGCCGACACCATGGCCGCCAGCGGCAGCAGC
>JBBQAW010000035.1:0-21855 GCA_038316815.1 Burkholderiales bacterium | reverse complement strand
GTGACGCAGGATGTGCAGCATCTGCTCGTCGCCCGGGCGTGCCAGACAGGCTTCGCTGCGGCGGCTGAGCGTGAAGGCCAGCGCCAGCACCGTGGCACCGCCCTTTGCGCATTGCGTGCGGCACGGCACCAGCCGCGCGTCGTAGACGCCGGTGGGCATCTCGCGCGCCCACAGGCGTTCGATCTCGGTTTCAGCCTTTTCGGCCCGCATGCGGTAGACCACGCCCCGGCAGGCACCGCCTTGAAGCAGCGCAAACACCAGCCCGGGCTGCTGCGGTGTGCCGCGGTTGATGCGTGAACGCATGCGCAGCGCTCGGTGCCAGCCATGCACCAGGGCAGGGCGGTGTTCTGCCGCGTCGAATTCCGGCCGCCAGATAAGTGAGGCATAGCCGAAGACCCAGCGCTCTCGGCTGCCAGCCCACAGCGGGTGCTGGCGCAATTGCTGCAAGGCCTGGGCGGGGCATCTGACGACAAGCTGCGGGTCGACGGCCGGTAAAGCTGTGGGCGACATGGCTGCGCAGCATGCCACGCCGGCTGCAGTGTCGATGCGTCAAATTGACCATGTAACCTGGTTTCACGATAATTGATCAGTCGGTTACAGAAGGAATTGGCGATGAAAACTGTGCTTGTCGAAGTCACCCAGCGCATCCGCGAGCGCAGCGCCCCAACGCGCGCGCCGTACCTGGCGCGTATCCAGCGGCTGGCGCAGCGCCCGCCCGGCAGCGAACGCATGGGTTGCGCCAACGTCGCCCACGCCTTCGCGGCGTTGCCTGGCAGCGACAAGTTTCGCGTCGTGGCCGAGAAGGCGCCGCACATCGGCATCGTCACGGCCTACAACGACATGCTCTCGGCCCATCAGCCGTACGAAAGCTATCCGGAGATCATTCGCGATGAGGCGCGCCGCCTGGGCGCCACGGTGCAGGTGGCCGGCGGCGTGCCAGCCATGTGCGACGGCGTCACCCAGGGCCTGCCGGGCATGGAACTGAGCCTGTTCAGCCGCGACACCATTGCCATGGCCACCGCTGTGGCACTGACGCACGACGTCTTCGACGCCGCCCTGCTGCTGGGCGTGTGCGACAAGATCGTGCCCGGCCTCTTGATCGGCGCGCTGCACTTCGGGCACCTGCCTTGCGTTTTTGTGCCCGCCGGCCCGATGAGCAGCGGCTTGAGCAACAACGAAAAAGCCAAGGTGCGTGAACAGGCAGCACAAGGTCTGGTGGGCCGCGACAAGCTGCTGGAATCCGAAAGCGCGGCTTACCACGGCCCGGGCACCTGCACCTTCTACGGCACCGCCAACAGCAACCAGATGCTGCTGGAGGCCATGGGCCTGCACGTGCCGGGCACGGCCTTCGTGCACCCGCATGCGCAGCTGCGCGAAGCCCTGACGCGGCAGTCGGTGGCCACGGTGCTGGGCATCACGCACCGCGGCGCGCGTTACACGCCCATCGGCCAGCTGGTGGACGAACGCGTGATCGTCAACGCCATGGTGGCCTTGCTCGCCACCGGTGGCAGCACCAACCACCTGATTCACTGGGTGGCGGTGGCGCGTTCGGCTGGCATTGCCATCGACTGGAACGACTTTGCCGACCTGTCTGCCGGCGTGCCCCTGCTGGCCCGCATTTACCCCAACGGCAGCGCCGATGTGAACCAGTTCCAGGCCGCAGGCGGCCCCGGCTTCGTGCTGCGTGAACTGATGGACAGCGGCTGCATGCACGCCGACGTGGCTGCAGTGCATGAAGACGGGCTGCGCGCTTACACCCGCGTGCCCGCGCTGGACGGCCCGGCGCTGCGCTGGACAGATCTGCCGCAAGCCAGCGGCGACAGCAGCATCGTGCGGCCTGCCACCGAACCCTTCTCCGACAGCGGCGGCCTGCGCCTGCTGCAGGGCAACCTGGGGCGGGCCTGCATCAAGACATCGGCCGTGCCCGAAGACCGGCACATCATCGAAGCCCCAGCCCGCGTCTTTGAGACCCAGGAAGCGCTGTTGCAGGCCTTCAAGGCCGGCGAACTGGAACGCGATTTCGTTGCCGTCGTGCGCTTCCAGGGCCCGCACGCCAACGGCATGCCCGAACTGCACAAGTTGACCCCGCCACTGGCCGTGCTGCAGGGCAAGGGCTTTCGCGTCGCCCTGGTCACCGACGGCCGCATGAGCGGTGCCAGCGGCAAGGTGCCGGCCGCCATCCATGCCAGCCCCGAAGCGCTGGCTGGCGGGCCGCTGGCACGTGTACGCGATGGCGACATCATCCGGCTGGACGCCGTGGCCGGCACGCTGAACGCCTTGGTCGAACCGGCCGAATGGGCCGCGCGCCTGCTCGCCACGCTGGACCCGGCCCAGGCCGAGGTCAATGCCTACGACCTGGGCCGCGAACTTTTCGGCGGCATGCGCCGCAACGTGAAAAGCGCCGAGGAAGGCGCCATCACCTGGCTGTGAACGACCGGGCTGTGAACGACCTGACTGTGAAGCGGGTTCCGACAACGAACGAACAGAGCATGACGATGAAGCACCTGCCCCCCATGAACCCGATCGAACTGGTTAGTTATGGCCCGGTCATCCCCGTCATCGTGCTGCACCGCGTGTCTGACGCCGTGCCCTTGGCCCGTGCCCTGCTGGCCGGCGGCGTTCGTGTGCTGGAAGTGACGCTGCGCACCCCCGTGGCGCTGGCCTGCATGGCCGCCATCGTGCGCGAAGTGCCCGAGGCCATCGTCGGTGCCGGCACCATCCGTTCGGTGGCCGATGCCGAAGCGGCCAAGGACGCCGGTTGCCGCTTCGGTGTCAGCCCGGGCTGGGTCTCGAACATCGGGCACGCCTGTCGCAACCTGGGCCTGCCGCTGCTGCCCGGCGTGGCTACGGCCAGCGAAGTGATGGCTGCCAATGCTGCGGGCTACGACTTCCTGAAGTTCTTTCCAGCCACGGCTGCGGGCGGCATCCCGATGCTCAAGGCCCTGGCGGGGCCGTTTTCGGACGTGGTGTTCTGCCCCACCGGCGGCATCACGCCTGATACCGCACCGCAGTTCCTGGGCCTGCCAAACGTGAAGGTGTGCGGCGGTTCATGGCTGACGCCGCAGGACGCGGTGGATGCTGGCGATTGGGACCGAATCATGGCACTGGCTGTGGCGGCCTGTGCCCTGCGGCGCTGACTCTGCGCGCTGCGGACTCAGCCTTTAGCTGCCGACCCGCTTCAACTCGGCCGCCGCCTGGGCGGCCGTATCGCCCGGCGCGCAGCTCAGACTGGTACGGTGTAATTCAGCGCCATGCGTCCACCGTCTGCCACCACGATCTCGCCCGTCACGTAGCTGGCAGCGCTGCTCAGCAGGTAGGCCACGGTGTCGGCAATCTCGCCCGGTTCGCCCAGTCGTTTGAGCGGCGTGCGGCCCAGGATGCGCAGTTTGGCGTCCTCGCTCGTCAGTACCGCACTGCGCGCCAGTTCGGTGGCGATGGTGCCTGGCGCCACGGCGTTCACGCGGATGCCGTGGTCGGCCAGCGCCAGCGCCATCACCCGCGTCAACTGGTCGATGGCGCCCTTGCTGGCGTTGTAGCTGGCGATGCTGGCAATGGCCAGGCGGCCGTTGACCGAGCTCATGTTGACGATGCTGCCGCGGCCGCGCCCGGCGTCCATGCTGTTGGGCACCATCGCGCGCGCCACGGCTTGCCCGACCAGAAAGCTGCCCTTCAGGTTGACGTCGACGACGGCGTCCCAGTCGGCTTCGGTGATGTCCAGGAAGTCGGCGGCCTTGAAGATGCCAGCGTTGTTGACCAGGCCGTCGACGTGGCCGAAAGCGGCCAGCGTGGCGGCCAGTGCGGCGTCGACCTCGGCCTTGCGGGCGACATTGCAGCGTTGGTAGATGGCCTGCTGCCCCTTGTGCTGCAGTTCTGCCACCAAGGCCTGTCCGGGCGCGTCGGCCAGATCCCAGACGGCCACTGCGGCGCCGTCTTGCGCCAGCCGCCGGGCACAGGCCTCGCCGATGCCCTGGGCCCCGCCCGTCACCACCACGACACGGCCTTGCAGGCCGAAGTTCACCGCTTGCTGCATGTACTGTCCTTGCGGCCACGTAGCGAGGCTCGCCAGGGGGCGGGCCTCGGGGCCTGAGGAAAGTTTAGCCGGCGGGTCGGGCTGGCCCCAACCTCAGGCTGGCTCAGCCACCTTGTCCTGAGCAGGGGCCTTGGCGCCGCGTTTGCGCAAGGCCACGGCGTCCGGGGTTATGCCAGCAACGCCGCGGCTGGCGTCAAGCTTGAAGACCTGCACCGATTCCGACACCGCTACGGCCTGACACTGCAGTTGCACGGCCGACGCCGCAATCTCTTCCACCAAGGCGGCATTCTGTTGCGTGATGCTGTCCATCTGCGACACCGCTTCGTTGACTTGCGATATGCCGCTGAGCTGTTCGTTCGCGCCCGTACTGATTTCCTCGATCACATGCGTGACACGCTTCACCGTGGCCAGGGCACCGTCCATCGTCTTCTGCGCTTCCTCGGTCAGGCGGTTGCCCGCTTCTACCTTTTGTGCCGAATCCTCGATCAGCTGCTTGATTTCCCGCGCTGCGGCCGTGGTGCGCTGCGCCAGGCTGCGCACCTCGCTCGCCACGACGGCAAAGCCGCGGCCCTGTTCACCCGCGCGCGCCGCCTCGACGGCAGCGTTCAGGGCCAGGATGTTGGTCTGGAAGGCGATGCCGTCGATGACGCTGATGATCTCGCCGATGCGGCGTGAAGAGTCGCTGATGACGTGCATGGTGCGCGTCACTTGGTTGATGGCGTCGCTGCCGCGCTGCGTCACGGCGCTGGCCTCGCTGGCCAGTTGCGCCGCCTGCCGGGCCGAAGTGGCGCTGTTGCGCACCGTGCTGGTGATCTGTTCCATCGACGAGGCTGTTTCTTCCAGGCTCGCGGCCTGCGATTCGGTGCGCGCAGAGAGGTCCTGGTTGCCGGCCGCGATCTCGCGCGTGGCGTCGCGCATGTGGAGTACCTCGTTGCGCGCGTCGCGCACGATCGAGCGCAGGTTCACGTTCAGCTGCGACAGCGCCTTGCCCAGGCGGCCCAGGGTGTCCTGACCGCTGGCTTCGAAGCTTTGCGTCAGGTCGCCAGCCGCCATGCGGTTGGCCACGCGCACCATGCCCTCCAGCGGCTTGATGGCCAGGCTACCGAGCCAGAGGCCGCCGACGGCGGCGCCGGCCACGAAAGACAGCAAGATTTCGCCCACCACCGCCGCGCTGGCCAGCGGCGCGCCGCTGAGCGCTGCAGTGCCAAGAGCGCACAGCCCCGCGACGCTGCCAACGACGAACGCCATGTGGCCGCGCAGGCCGAAGCTGCAGGCGCGCTGCAGCCGGGCCAGGGTCGTGTTGATGCGCACGTTGCCCTCGCAGAGCACGGTAACGGCACGGCCTTCGGTCTTTTCCTGGCGCATCGTGGCGTAAAGCTGTTCTGCTGACGCCACCTGTTCACGCGTGGGTTGGGTACGCACCGACATGTAGCCGCTGGGCGCGTCGCCGTCCATCAAGGGCGTGACGTTGGCCATCACCCAATAGAAGCTGCCTTCCTTGCGGCGGTTCTTGACCGGAGCCGACCACGGCAGGCCCTGGCTGATCGTCTGCCACATGTCGCGATAGGCCTCTTCAGGCATGTCGGGATGGCGCACGATGTTGTGCGGCTGGCCGAGCAGTTCTTCCTTCGCGAAGCCGCTCATCGCGATGAAGGCTGCATTGCAATAGAGGATGCGGCCCTTCAGGTCGGTGGTGGAGACCAGGGTCTCGCCGGCGGGGAAGGGGAATTCGACGTTCGGGACGGGCTGGTTGATGCGCATGGTTCGACCTTCGCTGGGTTCTGGTAGCCGTCCCAATGTAGGCCGCAGTCCAGGCGGCGCATCGGCCGAGCAGGCGAAGTAAAGCGGGTCAAATCATTGTCATCCGCCTCGCTTGCAAGCGTAGGGCGGCCGCGCTCTAGTTGCGCACAGCGCGGTCCAGCCACACCCCCATGCCTTGGGCGTTGAGTTCGATGTCCAGGGCCAGCAAGCGCGCCACCTCGGCGTCGTCCAGCATGCAGCCGTGGGCCAGCAGGCTACGGCGGTGGATGTCCAGCAGCCCTTCCTTCAGCAACGCGTGCCGCTCTGGCGACTGGCGCAGGCTTTCGCCCAAAGTCACCATCTGCACCAGCTGTTCGCGGAATTGCGCTGCCAGGCGCGGCACGCCCTGCACCCGGCCGTAGTGCGTCAGGTACATGCATTGCGGTTCGGCCGCCATCAGCCGGTCGATAGAGTTGAGCAGCGCTTCGGGTTCGAATTGCACGGGCGTGCAGCTGGGCAGCACCCAGCCGCCGTCGGCGGTGTCGAATTCGCGGTAGCTCAGGCCGAAGGTGTCGCCAGTGAACCAGCCGCGGCTGGCCGCGTCCCAGATGCAGTGGTGGTGGCGGGCATGGCCAGGAGTGTCGATCAGACGCAACGGGCGGCCGGCCAGATGGACGGTCATCTCGTCGAAGCTCTCGACCAATCGGTCGGCTGGCACCGGCGTCACCTGGCCATAGGAAGCCGCCATTTCTTCAGCGCCGTAAACAGCCGTGGCGCCAGCCCACAAGGCCTGCGGGTCGGCCATGTGGCGGGCGCCACGCGGGTGCACCAGCACGCGTGCGGTGGGCAAGTGCTGGACCAGGCTGCCCACGCCGCCGGCGTGGTCCAGGTGCACATGGGTAGGGATGACCCAGTCCACGGCGTCTGGCCCCAGGCCCAGGGCTGCCAGTGCAGCCAGGTGGCGTGGCACGGCGAAGTGGGTGCCGGTGTCGATGAAGGCGGCACGGCCTTCGTGCACCAGCAGGTAGGCAGCGTCGAATTGGTCGCGGTGAAAGCCGGTGTCGATGGCGTAGACGCCTGCGCCCAGGGGCTGCAGGAAGGAAGGCAACTGAGCCTGCAACTGAGCCTGCGAAAAAGCCTGCGAATGAGCCGGCAACTGAGCCGTCGACTGATCGGGCAACTGAGAGGGTAGGGTGCTGTTCATCCCAGCATTTTGGCGGGTGTCTGAATGCTTTACTTCTAAACTACCTGCACGACACAATCTGTGCAGGAGACCTACACACCCATGCGCATCGTCTGCATTGGCGGCGGCCCGGCCGGCCTGTATTTCGCACTGCTGATGAAGCAGCTGCAACCCGCACACCACATCACCGTGGTGGAACGTAACCGGCCCTACGACACCTTCGGCTGGGGCGTGGTTTTCAGCGACGCGACGCTGCTCAACATGCGCGCCTGGGACCGCGAGACCGCCAACGCCATCGAGGTGGCCTTCAACCACTGGGACGACATCGAGCTGCACATCGGCGGCCAACGCATTCGCAGCAGCGGGCATGGTTTCGTGGGCATTGGGCGGCGCAAGCTGCTGAACATCCTGCAGGCGCGCTGCGAAGCCGTGGGCGTGGAACTGGTGTTCGAGACCGAGGCCGACAGCGATGCCGACTACCCCGAAGCCGACCTCGTCATCGCCAGCGACGGCGTGAATTCACGCATTCGCCAGAAGTACGCCGAAGTCTTCCAGCCCGACGTCGTCACACGGCCCAACCGCTTCATCTGGCTGGGCACGACGCAGTTGTTCGATGCCTTCAACTTCCTGTTCGAGAAGACCGAACACGGCTGGTTTCAGGCCCATGTCTACAAGTTCGACGACAGCACCACCACCTTCATCGTCGAAGTACCCGAAAGTGTTTGGCTCGCTCACGGTCTGGACCAGGCGGGCGTGGAAGATTCGGTCGCTTTCTGCGAACGCCTGTTCGCGCGCCACTTGGGCGGCCACGCGCTGATGAGCAACGCGCGCCACCTGCGCGGTTCAGCCTGGCTGAACTTCCAGCGTGTGCGTTGCAAGACCTGGCACCACTTCAACGGCCGCAGCCAGGTGGTTTTGATGGGTGACGCCGTGCACACGGCGCACTTCGCCATCGGCTCGGGTACCAAGCTGGCGCTGGAAGACGCCATCGAGTTAACGCGCCTGTTCCGCGACCAGGGCGTCGACAGTGCTGAAGGCATTCCGGCCGTGCTGCAGCGCTACCAGGCCCTGCGTGAGGTGGATGTGCTGCGCCTTCAAAACGCGGCCTGGAACGCGATGGAATGGTTCGAAGTGGTGGGCACGCGTTACTGCGACCGCCTGCCACCCGAGCAGTTCATGTACAGCATGCTGACGCGCAGCCAGCGCATCAGCCACGAAAATCTGCGCCTGCGCGACGCCGCCTGGCTGGAAGGCTACGAGCGCTGGTTCGCGCGCCGCGCCGGTGTGGCCGTGGTCGACGGTGCCCTGCCGCCGCGGCCGATGTTCACACCCTTCACCTTGCGCGGCATGACGGTGCCCAACCGCGTGGTGGTCTCGCCGATGGCCATGTATTCGGCCGTTAACGGCGTGCCGGGCGACTTCCATCTGGTGCACTTCGGGGCCCGCGCGCTGGGCGGTGCGGGGCTCATCTACACCGAGATGACTGCGCCTTCAGCAGACGGCCGCATCACGCCCGGCTGCACGGGCTTGTGGAACGACGCGCAACAAGCCGCCTGGCAGCGCATCGTCGCTTTCGTGCATGCGCAGTCGGGGGCGAAGATGGGCATCCAGTTGGGCCACGCCGGCCGCAAGGGCAGCACCCAGCTAGGCTGGCAGCGGATGGACGAACCCTTGGCAGACCCGAGGGCGAACTGGCCGCTGATGTCCGCCTCGCCGCTGCCCTACGCCGAAGTTTCACAAGTGCCGCGCGAAATGACGCGGGCCGACATGGACCAGGTCATCGCCGACTTCACCGCCGCCACGGGCCGGGCGGCGGCGGCGGGTTTCGACATCCTGGAACTGCACTGCGCGCATGGCTACCTGCTGTCGGCCTTCCTGTCGCCACTGACCAACCAGCGCAGTGATGCGTACGGCGGCAACATCGAGGCCCGCGCCCGTTTTCCCCTGGAGGTGTTTGCCGCAGTGCGCGCGGCCTGGCCCGAAGACCGGCCGATCTCTGTGCGCCTGAGCTGCCACGACTGGGCGCCGGGCGGCAACACGGCCGATGAGGCCGTGGCCATTGCACGCTGGTTCCAGGCTGCGGGTGCCGACATCATCGACTGCAGTTCGGGCCAGGTGGTGGCGGACCAGAAACCTGTCTACGGCCGCATGTGGCAAACACCGTTTGCCGACCGCATCCGCAACGAACTGGGCATTCCCACAGTCGCTGTGGGTGCCATCAGCGAGGCCGATCACGTCAACATGGTGATTGCCGCCGGCCGAGCCGACCTGTGCGCCGTGGCCCGGCCGCATCTGGCCGACCCGGCCTGGACGCTGCACGAAGCCGCGCGGACCGGCTACGCACAGGTTGACTGGCCAGCGCCCTACCGTTCGGGCCGCGCGCAGTTCGAAACCCAGTTCCGCCCCCGTTGAGAGACCGCTCATGTCCACGCCAGCCTTCCCGTCCCGTCAGGCCTTTCCACCTCAGGCCTTTCCAGTTCAGCCATTTCAACTTCAGCCCTTTCAACATTACCCCGCCCGTCATTTCAGCTGGCACTGCAGCGACGACGGCCGCGTCGCCACGCTGACACTGAACCGCCCCGAAAAGAAGAACCCGCTCACCTTCGACAGCTATGCCGAACTGCGAGATCTGTTCCTGGCTTTGCAGCACGCCAGCGACGTGCGCGCCGTCGTCATCACCGGCGCCGGCGGCAACTTCTGCAGTGGCGGCGACGTGTTCGAGATCATCGAACCGCTGACCAAGCTGTCGGCACCCGAACTGCTGCGCTTCACGCGCATGACCGGCGAGCTGGTCAAGGCCATCAAGCGCGCGCCCCAGCCGGTGATGGCTGCCGTCGACGGTGTGTGCGCGGGGGCCGGCGCGATGATCGCCCTGGCCGCCGACCTGCGCCTGGCCACACCGGCAGCGCGCACGGCCTTTCTGTTCACACGCGTCGGCCTGGCCGGCGCCGACATGGGGGCTTGCGGCTTGCTGCCGCGTGTCATCGGTCAGAGCCGTGCGGCCGAACTGCTGTTCACTGGCCGTGCCATGACAGCCGCAGAAGGCGAGCGTTGGGGCTTCTTCAACGCCCTGCATGGCCCCGACGAATTGCTGGGTGCCGCGCAAGCCCAGGCGCGCGCCCTGGCCGACGGCCCCTGGTTTGCGCATACCGTGACCAAGACCATGCTGAACCAGGAATGGGCCATGGGCATCGAGGAGATGATCGAAAGTGAAGCCCAGGCCCAGGCCTTGTGCATGCTCACGCAAGACTTCCGTACCGCCTTCGAGGCTTTCGCTGCGAAGCAAAAACCTCATTTCCAAGGGTTTTGAAGTGAAGCCCCCAAGCCCACTTCGTTCGCTGCCCCCCAGGGGGCGTTCAATTCCTTCGGAACGGCCGGGCGGAACTGAGATGCAGCGCCTGGCCCATCTAAACCTGCCGTTCTTCGACGCCGGTCACCGGCAGCTGGCGTTGGCGCTGGACGATTGGTCTGCCGCCCATCTTCAGCAGGTTGACCATGCCGACACCGATGCCAGCTGCCGCACCCTGGTGCGTGCGCTGGGTGATGCCGGCTTCCTGCGCCACTGCGTGCCAGCGGCGCATGGCGGCGCCAGCCAAACCATCGACTCGCGCGCGCTCGTCGTCTGCCGTGAAACCCTGGCGCGCCACGACGGTCTGGCCGACTTTGCGTTTGCGATGCAGGGCCTGGGCAGTGGGCCGGTGTCGCTGGCGGGCTCTGCCGAATTGCAGGCGCAGGTGCTGCCGCGCGTGGCCCGCGGTGAATGGATCGCCGCCTTCGCGCTGAGCGAGCCGAATGCCGGTTCTGACGTGGCGGCAATGCAGTGCCGTGCTCACCCGGACGGCGACCATGTCGTGCTCGACGGCGAGAAAACCTGGATCAGCAACGGCGGCATCGCAGACTTTTACTGTGTCTTCGCGCGCGACGAAGGCGCGCCTGGAGAACGCGGCACGCGCAACATCAGCGCTTACTGGGTGGCGGCCGATGCGCCCGGACTGGAGATTGCTGAACGCATCGACGTCATCGCCCCGCACCCGCTGGCGCGGTTGCAATTCAAGGGCTGCCGTATCCCGCTGACACATCGTCTGGGTTCCGCAGGCGATGGCTTCAAGCTCGCCATGCGCACCTTGGACATCTTCCGCGCTTCGGTGGCCGCGGCGGCGCTGGGCTTCGCGCGCCGCGCGCTGGACGAGACCCTGGCCCACGTGCAGCAGCGCTCGCTGTTCAGTGGTGTGCTGTCCGACCTGCAGCTGACCCAGGCCAGCCTGGGCGACATGGCCGCCGACATTGACGCCGCTGCATTGCTGACCTACCGCGCGGCCTGGCTGCGCGACTGCGGCGCCCCAGTCCAGAGGCACACCATCGAAGCCGCGATGGCCAAGATGGTGGCGACCGAAAACGCCCAGCGCGTGATCGACCGCGCCGTGCAGCTGCATGGCGGTCAGGGCGTGCGCAAGGGCAGCGTGGTCGAAAGCCTGTACCGGGAAATTCGGGCCTTGCGCATTTATGAAGGCGCCACGGAAGTGCAGCGCCTGATCATCGGCAAAGGCTTGCTCGGCGGCTGACGGTTATTGCGCCGAAGGAAATCATCCGTGTCAATCACGGGTCGTAGTGACAGCCCCACTTGACATTTACAGGTGTCAAGTAAAAATGACACTCGTTGACAGTAGTACCCGCGTGTGGGTTCCGCACGAGAGAAGGAAGTCCATCGAGGAGTTTTCCCATGTCTGACCCGAACAAGGTCTGGCCCACCGGTTTAACCGAGGGCGAAGCCGAAGAAGTACACCGCAACCTCATCCAGGGGACCCAAATCTTCGGGATGATCGCGGCGCTGGCGCATCTGCTGGCGTACATCTATTCCCCTTGGCTGAAGTGAACAGGAGCACACCATGATCTACGGAAAAATCTGGTGCGTGGTCAAGCCCTCCACGGGCATCCCGCTGTTTCTGGCTGCGGTGGCCATCGGTTCGTTTGCAGTGCACGTGGCCCTGCTGACGAACACCACCTGGGTGAAGAAATACCTGAACGGCAATACGGCCGTCGTCGCCACGGCGATGCCAGCGGCAGCTGTCGAACCGCCAAAGTAAGTCCCGCAGCCCGCTCGGCTGCGCCGGGCCGGGGGCGGCAACACGCCACCCCGGCCTTTTTTGTTTCTGATCCGCTGTAACGATCGCGCCACCCGCCATGTTCTCCGTCAGCCGCAAGCTCGTGCAGTCCTGGGTCGGTATGGGCCCGCGCTTCCTGCCCTTTGCAGACGCCGCCTCGCCTGAACTGCCGCTGTCGCGACTGCTGCGTCTTTCCTTGTTCCAGTTTTCGGTCGGCATGGCCCTGGTGCTGCTGGTCGGCACGCTGAACCGGGTCATGATCGTTGAGCTGGGTGTGCCCGCGGCCCTGGTGGCCGTGATGATTGCTCTGCCGGTGCTGTTTGCGCCGTTTCGCGCCCTCATCGGCTTCCGCTCTGACAACCACAAGTCGGCGTTGGGCTGGCGCCGCGTGCCCTACATGTGGAAGGGCACGATGGTGCAGTTCGGCGGGCTGGCCGTCATGCCCTTTGCCATTCTGGTGCTGTCGGGTGGCGGCAACGCCTCGCAATGGCCGGCGTGGATCGGCCCGGCAGCAGCTGGCCTGGCGTTTTTGCTCGTCGGTGCCGGGCTGCATACGACGCAGACCGCCGGCCTGGCCCTGGCCACCGACCTGGCACCCGAAGCCAGCCATCCCAAGGTGGTGGGCCTGATGTACGTGATGCTGCTGGTCGGCTCAATCGTCAGTTCACTGGCCTTCGGTGCTTTGCTTCAAGACTTCAGTCCCGCCCGGCTGGTGCAAGTCATCCAGGGCGCGGCCGTCGTCACCATCGTGCTCAACGCCATTGCCCTGTGGAAACAGGAAACGCGCAGGCCGCCGCGTGGGGCTGTCTCAAGCGCGCCTGCGCCCAACTTCAACCGCGCCTGGCAAAGCCTGCTGCAAGGCCCGCATGCACGGCGGCGGCTGGTGGTCATCGGGCTGGGCACGCTGGCCTTTGGCATGCAAGACGTTCTGCTCGAACCCTATGGCGGCCAGATACTGGGCATGACTGTCAGCCAGACGACCTTGCTGACGGCGACACTGGCAGCGGGCACCTTGCTGGGTTTCGCCTTCGCATCAGTGGTGCTGGGCCGGGGCGGCGACGCCCAGCGCATGTCCGCTGCAGGGCTTTGGGTGGGCATCCCGGCCTTTGGGGCGGTGCTGTTATCGGCGCCAGCGGCATCTGTCGCGTTGTTCGTCGGCGGGGTGTTCCTGATCGGTTTGGGCGCCGGGCTCTTCAGCCACGGCACGCTGACATCCACCATGGGCCATGCCCCGAAAGACCAGGCCGGGCTGGCCCTGGGCGCCTGGGGCGCAGTGCAGGCCACAGCGGCAGGCGCAGCCGTGGCCTTGGGCGGCATCTTCAATGACGTGGTGCGCACGGCGGCTGGCAGCGCCACGGGCACCGCTGCGAGCTACGGGTTTGTCTACATGATCGAGATTGCGCTGCTTGTTGCGACAATCGTTGTCATGCTGCCACTGCTCAGGCGCAGTCCCCCCACGGTGGCTACGGAGGGCTGAAATCCTTCGCCGACACTACGGAACCTCAACCCCGAAAGACTCTGGAGATCCCGTCTTGAAGATCTATCACGTACTGCTAATGATTTGGATTCTCGTCGTCGTGCTGTGGCTGTTCGAACAGCTGCGCGACAAGAGGAAGAAGTAAGCCCGGCAAGTGCGCTGCGCGACTGGGACGGCGCTAGTCGCCCGCTTTGGGTGGCTTGCGCCTAAAGATGCGGTCGGTCAGGTAAGTGGCCGTCAACAAGCAGAACAGGCCGGCGTTGAAGCCCATGATCACGGCCAGCCACAGGCCAGCCACTTGCATTCCCAATTCGTAGGCCAGCTTCAGGCCTATGGCCCCAGCCACCAGGCTGATGACGACTTCCAGCACCTGGATCCATCGAATTTGGGCTAGGGCAGATTTCATGGCGTGCGCTCTCAGCCTCTCAGTCGGTTTTGGCTGCGAGCGACAGCTTCAGCAGGCCCAGCAATTCGAACAGCTGGGCCTGTTGACGGCTGTCCAGCCCGCTGAACATTTCAATGACCCACGCTTCGTGCGCCAAGGCCATGGCCTGAAACTGGTGCTGACCTGCGAGCGTCAGCGCGATGGTGCAGGCGCGCCTGTCCTGGGTGTCGTCCCGGCGCTCTACCAGGCCTTCTGCCACCAGTCGGTCGGTCAGGCCGGTGACGTTGCCGCCAGTCACCATCAGGCGGCGCGACAGTTCGCGCATTTTCAGGCCCTGCGGATGGCGGTCCAATTGGGCCATCAAGTCGAAACGCGGTAGCGAACCGTCGAAAAAGATCCGCAGGCGCTGGCGCAGTGGTGCCTCGACCAGGTGGGTGCAGGCCAGCAACCGCAACCACAGGCGCAAGGACTGGTGGTCGCTGCAGTCGGCGCGGGTTTCGCTGTCCACCGCTACCGCCGCTACCGCCGTTTGAGCCGTTTGCGTCGTTTGCGGCACTTGCGCCGTTCGCGCCAGGGGTTGCTGGCCCAGGTCAGTTGCGGCGGTGGTCGGTGCCGGTCGGCCCCTACCGGCCGACCTCAGGGGTTGCCCAGTACCACCCACAGGCGAGCGATATCTGCGGCACCATCTGTGCCCTTGACGCTGCGCAACGTCTGCGTGGCGGCGGTCTTAGCGCGGGGCGATTGCAGTTGCGCCATGCCCAGACGCAGCCTGGCCTCGTCCGGGCGCTTGAGCTTGCCCTTGGCGATGCCCTGCTCGATCAGCTTGATGCCTTCGTCGACCTGGCCCAAAGACACATGCGCATAGCCTGTGGCAACCATGGCGTCGCCGTCACCGGCAGCGACAGCCTCGCTGGCGCGCGTGGCAATGCCGGCCTTGGCTTGTGCTTCCTGCTTGATGGCCAGATCGCGCAGCCGCTGGTGGCGCGCGGCTTCGGGGCCCGTTCCCAGCACGCCGGCCTGGAAGCCCTGAGCGGCGATGCGCAGACCTTCGGCGGGCAGGCCAGCCTGCAGTGCCAGCTGCGCCATTTCCATGTATTCCTCGGTCTTCACGAGAGTGCCGCTGGCCAGGCGCAGCCGCATGACGTCCAGTTCATAGCGGTTGGAAAAACCAGCCTTGCGCGGCAGCCGGCTCAGGTAGGCGCTCCAGTAATCCTTCTTCGGGTAGTTCAGCAGCAGTTTTTCAAGCGCAGTGCCGTACGCCGCCATGTTGCCCAGGCGTTGCTGGGCGTCGGCCAGGCGCAGCAGGTCGCCTTCGTCAGGGCGGCGTCCGGCTTGTTCAGCAGCCGCAATGGCGCCTGCGGCTTCGCGCGCGACGGCGCCGAAGTCGCCGGTGGCGCCTTGCAGGAAACTCTGCAACTGGCGCACGCCGCTACCGTTGTTGCCTGCGGCCACCGCCTTGTTCACCCACTCCATGGCTTTGGTGTTGTTGCGTTGCTGGGCATAGGCCGAGGCGATTTGTTCGGCAATCTGGCCTTGTTCGCTACCGCCCACGCGGCCGTGAATACTTTCCAGGGCCTGAATGGCGATACCTATTTCGCCGGCACGTTGTGCGGCTGCGGCCTTCATGCGGTCGATGGTGAGCTGTTCATTGGCAGACTTGCCGCCTACAGCTTCGGCTTCGCGCACTTTGGCCAGCGCTTCTCTGGCCTTGCCAGCTTTCAGAAGTTCGCCGGACTGTTGCAGTGGCTTGCCAACTTCGGGCCGCAGGCCCTGCGCTTGGGCACTGTGGATCAAACCTGCAGCCATCAGGGCCAGGCCCAGGGCGCGCCAAGCGTTCACGTGCTTCATGCTTAATTCAGGAACTGTTCGTTGCCGACGATGCCTATCTTCGTCACACCCAGGCGCTGGGCCGACGCCATGACCATGGCCACGTATTTGTAGGTCACCAGCTTGTTCGGGCGCAGGTGCACTTCAGGCTGGTCTGGCATCGCCGCAAGGGCCTGCAGGCGTTGTTCCAGCGCGTTCCGGTCGGGAATGATTTCACCGTTCCAGCCGATCGTGCCGTCAAAGTCCAGGTCGATGCGAACAATCTCAGGCGGTATGGGCGGCGGCGCCACGTTGCTAGGCACCGGCATGTTCATCTTCACCGCGTGCGTCTGAATCGGGATGGTGATGATGAACATGATCAGCAGCACCAGCATCACGTCGATCAGCGGCGTGGTGTTGATCTCGATCATCACTTCGTCTTCGTCTTCAGACGAGCCTACGTTCATTCCCATGGGGTTCTTCGGGTCCTTTGAGTCAGGGTGGGCGCGTAGCCGTCAGTTCAGCGCCGGGGGCTCGGTGATGAAGCCCACCTTGAAGATGCCGGCGCGCTGGCAGGCCACCACGACGCGGCCCACGGATTCGTAGCGAACATCGAGGTCGCCACGGATATGCACTTCGGGCTGCGGCTCCTGCACTGAGACCACCTTGAGCCGGTTGACCAGGGTCTCGTTGTCGGGCATGCGCTCGGTGCCCCAATAGACGTCGCCGTCGCGGTCCACCGCCAGCACGATGTTCTCGGGCTTGGTGATGGTCGGCAAATTGCGTTCCTGGGGCAGATTGAGCGGCACGGTCTGCGTGATCACGGGCACGGTAATCATGAAGATGATGAGCAACACCAACATGACGTCCACCATGGGGGTGGTGTTGATGGTGTTGTTGAACTCGTCATCCGCTTCGGACGAGCCGACTTGCATGGCCATGGCGCTGTCCTTTCAGTTCGCCGGGGCGCGCTCTCAGCGCTTGCCCGACAGCAGCACGTTCTGCAGGTCGCCAGCAAAGGCGCGCGTTTCGATCAGGATGGTCTTGTTGCGGCGCAGCAGCCAGTTGTAGCCGATCACCGCCGGCACCGCCACAGCCAGGCCGACCGCGGTCAGGATCAGCGCTGCGCCCACAGGGCCCGCCACTTTGTCGATCGAGGCCTGGCCGCTCAGGCCGATCTTCACCAGAGCTTCGTAGATGCCCCAGGTGGTGCCGAACAAGCCGACGAAGGGGGAGGTTGAGCCCACGGTGGCCAGGATGGCCAAGCCGTTGGTGAGGCGGTGTTGCACGTTGCCCACCGCACGCTCGATCGACATGCCGATCCAGGTGTTCTTGTCGATCACCTCGACCATCGTGCCTTCGTGGTGGTCGGCGGACTTGATGCCCTGGTCGGCGATGTATCGAAACGCCGAACCTTCTTCGAGCGTGGTCAACCCCTGCTTGACGTTGCTGGACTTCCAGAAGGAATCGGCCGAAGTTCGGCCGCTCTTGAGCATCGAACGTTGCTCGAAGAGCTTCACGAAGATGACATACCAGCTGGCCATCGACATGATCACCAGGATGATCAGTGTCGTCCGCTTGACCCAGTCGGCCGCCAGCCAGGCGCCTCTCATACCGAACGGGTTTTCGACGGCTTGCTGCTCGATGACGTTGGACGGCGCAGCAGCGACAGGCTCTTGCATCGCAGCCGGGGCCGGCGCAGGCTCGGAAGCGGCGGGCGTGGCCTGGGCCAGAGCCTGCTGCGGAAGCGCCAGCAGGGCCGAAGTGGCCAGCAGGGCGGCACCGAAAGACGTGCGCAAAACTTGGATCAAAGACATAACAGCTCCGTAGAGGACAGCGCCCGCGTAACGAGGGGAAAATTAAGGCGCAAGAAAAGGGGACGAACGGGGGGACAACAACAGCGTGGCAGGGCGATTTATGGCTACGCCATGATTCATGTCATTCCAGCTTCCAGACGTAGTCCACGTCGAAGGAAGCGCCGACCGGTTTGCCGTTCTCGTCGGCGCCAGCTTTGAAGCTGCAACCGCTGAGCTTGGCCAGTGCGACACGGTCCATCTGCTTGTGTTCGCGAGACGGCCCCGAAGAGCGCACCACTTCTGCGCCGGTCATGCGGCCGTCAGGGCCGACGGTGAACCGGATCTTGGTCGTGCCCGTGGCTTCGGCGCGCAAGGCGGCGGCGGGGTAGTCCTCGCCCGTTGGTGCGCATGCCTGCACGTTGGCAATGGCCGGGCGTGCCGCGACCCTTGGCGGCGCCGGTGGTGCTGCTGGTGCAGGCGGTGCAGGCGGTGCGGGTGGCGCGTTGAACACGGGCGGCGCTGGCGGCGGCGCCACCTGCGTGGTGGTGATGGTGGGCGCCGGGGTGGGTGGTGGGTTGACGTTCACCTCGGGCGGCGGCACGAACGAAGGCGGCGGCGGGGCCAGCTTTGGCGGCGGCGGCAGGTTTTCGGGCGGCGGCGGCGGCGGCGGCTTGACCTCTTCGATGATCTTGGTCTCGATCGGAGCCTTGATGACCTCAATCAATCGTTGGCCCATGCCGCTGACCGCAGCCCAGCCCAGCAGGACATGCAGCAAGACCACAAGCCCAATGCCATAGGCATGCTTGCTTGGGTTGCGTTGTTCAAGACCAAAATCCACTCGGGTTCTCCAGTCATCCTGCAGCGGGTAGCGGCGGGCACTGCGACTTGTTCAACAAGAAAATTCAGAAATATATCGACGTTGGTAACGCAACAACGGCTCAAGCGCCGGGACTATATCTGGAACTTTATGCTTGACAGCCCGGGCATCACCCTAGCTCAGGGGGTGACGGGTTGTAGATGGGCACCGTCCTTGGCAAGCTAACTGTATGTCGCGCATACAGCCAGCAAGACCCGGGCCAATGGCGGCTTTGGCCCGGCTTGAATGGCCGCTCTTCCCTGTGTCGTCTTACGGGAATTCCACGGCCTGAAGTGCCTTGCTCAAGGCTGTCAGGCCTAGCTCGCTGGCCTGGGCGTGGTCGCAGGGCACACTGATCCGGTCTTCAAATTGGTGCAGCCAAGTGATTTGTCGCTTGGCCAGTTGCCGAGTGGCAGCGATGCCCCGTTCTCGCAGGGCAGGCAGGGCCAGCGTGCCGGCCTTCAACTCATGCGCATTCAGGACAGCGTCCAGCGCAGTCCAGACTTGCCGGTAGCCAACGCAGCGCATCGACGGCAGTTCGGCATGCAAGTCGCCGCGCTGGCGCAGCGCTGCGACTTCGTCCACCAGCCCGGCGTTCAGCATGGCATCGAAGCGCTGTTCGATGCGCGCATGCAGCCAGCTGCGCTGCTGCGGTTCCAGTGCCACCAGCGCCAGCGGCAGGCCGCGTCCGGGCTGCGGCCCTTGCTGCCAGGCCGACAGCGGCCGGCCGCTGACGGCATGCACCTCGAGCGCGCGCTGGATGCGTTGCGCATCGCCAGGCGCCAGCCGCGCCGCAGTGGCCGGGTCCACCAATGCCAGTTCGGCATGCAGCGCCGGCCAGCCGAAAGCCGCAGCGCGGGCGTCGATGGCAGCGCGCATGCTGGTGTCGGCTGGCGGCATCGGGTCGAGGCCGTCGCGCAAAGCTTTCAGGTACAGCATCGTTCCGCCGACCAGCAGCGGCAGGTGTCCGCGGGCGCGAATTTCAGCCACCAGGCGCCGCGCGTCGGTGGCAAAGCGGGCGGCGGAATAGGCTTCTGCAGGGTCCAGGATGTCGATCAGATGGTGGGGCACGGCGGCGCGCTCGGCGGCGCTGGGCTTGGCGGTGCCGATGTCCATGCCGCGGTAGACCAGGGCCGAGTCGACGCTGATGATTTCCACCGGCCGGCCGGGCAAGCCGCTGGCGGCGAAGGCCAGCGCCAGCGCCGTTTTGCCCGACGCCGTGGGGCCAGCCAGCGCCAGGGCTTGCGGGGCGGTGGCAACGTGGACGGTACTCACGCAGTGGCGGCCGTGCCGTGGCGCTGCACCAGGGTCCAGGCGACGGCTGCGGTCAGTACCGACCAGAACGCCAGCCCCAGTGCATAGGGCAGCACCCGGCCATCCAGTGCCTGGCCCAGCCACAGGCCCACGCCAAACGCCATCGCTGCCAGCACGAAGCCAGCCAACGCTGACGCCGCACCGGCCGCCTGCGGAAACGGCCCGACGGCGCCTGCCTGCCCGCAGGGCTGATGCACGCCGTGGCCGAAGGCAAACAGACACTGCGGCAACAGAACGGCCCAGACCGCTTGCACCCCGCCCAGCGCCAGCGCGGCGCCCAGGACGCCGCCGGCCAGCGTGAACACGGCCGCGCGCCGCACGGCGCCGGCCATGCCCAGCCGCGCCACCCAGCGCCTGCACACGAAGGTGCCGGCCAAATAACTGGTCGAGGCCGAAGCCATGGCCAGCCCGTAGGCCTGCGCCGACAGCCCCAGTACGTCGATGTAGATGAAGGCCGACCCAGCCAGCACCGTGAACAGCCCGCTGTAGGTGAAGCTGATCAGCAGTGTCCAGGCCACGAAGGTGGGGTGACGCGCGATGCGCCCCCAGGTGGCCAGCAAGGGGCTCAGCGCAGTGGCGCGCGGGTTCTTGTTGCGCAGCGTCTCGGGCAGACGAAGCGCGATGAAGAACAGCGTGGCTGCGCCCATCGCCGCCACCAGGCCGAGGGCAGCACGCCAGCCCCAGGCCCCCGCCACCAGGCCGCCGACAAGTGGGCCCGTGATCGCAATCACGCCCAGGCCGGACAGTCCGAGAGACATCACCTGCGCCCCCTGCTGCGGTTCATACAGGTCGCGCAGCATGGCGCGCGCGCACACCACCGCGGCTGCCAGGGCTGCGCCCTGCAGCACACGCCAGACGATCAGGGTTTCGATGTTGGCGGCCAGCATGCTGCCCAGGCTGGCCGCGGTGTACAGCGCCAGCCCCAGCAACAGCACCGGGCGGCGGCCCACGCGGTCGGCCACCGGGCCCCAAAACAGCTGACCCAGACCGAAGGCCAGGATCAAGGCCGACATCGTCAGTTGCGCTGACGCCATCGTCGCGCCGAGCGCCCGCGTCAACGCGGGCAGGGCGGGCAGGTAGACGTCGGTGGTGACCGGCTGCAGCCCCAACAGCAGGGCCAGAGCCCAGGCAACCAGGCGAACGCTCGGGCCGGGCGGCGTACCGGCCAGCGCCGTGGCCGAGGGGGGCAAGGACATCCGTTCAAGGTTACCAGGGCGCAACTGGTGCCGCGGTAGGCCCGGCTTGTCGCATGGCGTGCCAGCCGCGGGCCGGCTGACGGCATCATTGGCAAATTCGCCCTTCACGGGCTTCAGACTCAAACTGCCTGCATATGCGCTTGCCAACTGTCTGCCCGTTTTCGTTTTTGTCGCCAGGCTCGCTTCTGTTGTGGCGGGCTTCTGCTGCCCTGGCGCTGGCCGCTGGCCTGGCTGCGCCAGCATCTGCCCAGATGTTCAAGGAACCCGCCCTGCAGAGCCTGTACCAGCAGGTGCAGGTCCGGCAGGCCAAGATGGCTGATCTGGAGCGCCTGGCCCGCGAACGCCTTGCGGCCCAGCCGGGTGACGCCCAAGCGGTGCTGGCTTTGGCGCTGGTAGCGGTGGACGGCAACGCCGAGCCGGCGCGCCAGGACGTCATCAGCCGCGCCGAGACCTGCACCCGGCAGCAGCCCCAGGCCGCAGCCTGCCACTACGCGCTGGGCGTGGTGCTGGGGGTGCAGTCGATGGCAGAAGGCATGTTGAAAGCCGCGCGCAGTGCCGGCACGGTGAAGGCGGCGCTGACCCAGGCGCAGACGCTGGACCCGGGCTGGTACCCGGCGCGCAGTGCCCTGGTTGAGTTCTATCTTCTGGCGCCAGGCTTGATGGGCGGCAGCACGGCGCGCGCGCAAGAACTGGCCCGCAGCGCACCGAACCCGGAACAGGCGCGCGTGCTGCAGGCCCGCGTGGACTTGCAGGAAGGCCGTGCTGCCGCCGTGCTGCAGACGATGGGTACCGCCTTGCAGACGAGCGACCCGGAAGTGGCCGGCGACGCTGCGCAATGGGGCTTTGCGGCAGCCACCAGGCTGATCAACGACGGCCAGGCTGCCCAGGCCCAGCCCTTCCTGGAGCGGCTGACGCGCGAACGCCCAGCCAGTGCCAACGGACCCTACGGCTTGGCCCGTGTGCAAGCCGC
>JBBQAW010000034.1:0-21927 GCA_038316815.1 Burkholderiales bacterium | reverse complement strand
TGCCAATCCGGCCACACTCGAACTGATCGGCAAGTCGCTGACGCAGGTGCTGGGCCAGACTGATGCCGACTATCTGAGCGACAAGGCCGCCGCCCACCAGATCATGGTCAACGACCGGCGGGTCATGGACAGCGGCATCGCTGAAGATGTGGAAGAGGTGGTGCCCCTGCCCGACGGCACGCAGCGCACATGGCTGTCGCGCAAGATGCCCTACCGCGACGGGCAGGGGAATGTGGTGGGGCTGCTGGGCGTCTCGCGCGACAACACCGAGCGCGAGGCGGCGGAGAAGGCCCTGCGTGACAGCGAAGCCAGGTATCGCGCGCTGTTCGAGAACATGCTGGACGGATTCGCCTATTGCCAGATGCTCTTTGACGAGCAAGGCCAGCCAGACGATGTTGTCTATCTGGCGGTGAACGACGCTTTTGGGAAACTGACCGGCCTGGAGAACGTGACCGGCAAGAAAATTACGCAAATCATCCCGGGAATCAAGGAACTGCACCCGGAATTGTTCAATATCTGTGGCCGCGTTGCCTCGACAGGCCAGCCAGAGCGATTCGAGATCGATCTCACGCCCTTGGGCCTGCGTCTGTCGATCTCTGTTTATTGCCCGATGGTGGGTTACTTCGTCGCCGTTTTCGACGACATCACCCAGCGCGCGCGGTCGGAAGAGGCGCTGCGCGAGAGTGAGCAGCGCTTCCGCACCATGGCCGACGGCCTGCCGCTGATGATCTGGGTTCACGATGCCGACAGAGCGTTGCAGTTCGTCAACCAGACCTATCGTGATTTTTTCGGCGTGACGCCTGAGCAGGTTGCCGGCCCGAACTGGCACCCGCTGGTGCATCCCGACGATCTGGAGGCGTATGCGGCCGAGTTCAGCGCCTGCATGCAGGGCCGCCGCCCCTTCCACGCCGAAGTGCGTGCGCGCCGGCTCGAAGGCGATTGGCGATGGCTTGAATCCCGCGCCCAGCCGCGTTTCTCTGCCTCTGGCGAGTTTCTGGGCATGGTCGGCGGCAGCTCCGACATCACCGAGCGCAAGCAGGCGGAGGACGCGCTGCGTGAAAGCCAGCAGTTCACCCGCAGTGTCCTGGAGAATCTTTTTGCCTTCGTCGGCGTGCTGACGGCGGACGGGACCTTGATCTACGCGAACCGCGCGCCGGTCGAGGCGGCCGGCATTCCGGCCAGCGAGCTGGTCGGGAAGAAGTTCTGGGATTGCTTCTGGTGGAGCTATTCCCCCGCGATCCAGGCGCAATTGCAGGACGCGTGCGAACGTGCCGCCAGCGGCGAAATCGTCCGCTACGACGTGCCCGTGCGCATGGCAGGCGACACCCGGAACTGGATCGATTTTCAAGTTGCGCCGCTGCGCGATACAGAAGGGCGCATCACGCATCTCATTCCGTCGGCGATGGACATTGCGGTGCGTCGCGCTACCGAGGAAAAGCTGCGCGCGAGCGATGAACGTACGCTGCTGGCAACCGAAGCCACGGCGGTGGGCATCTGGGAATGGAACGTCTTGACGAGCACGATCCGCTGGGACGCGCAGATGTTCCGTCTCTTCGGCATCGCGGCAACGCCGGATGGTTTCGTGCAATACAGCGACTGGCGCAATGCCGTGCTGCCGGATGACCTGTCGGAAAGCGAGCGCATCCTGCAAGAGGTCGTGCGCCATGGCGGACAGAGCCGCCGCGAATTCCGCATCCGCCGGCGCGACGACGGCGCCGTGCGCCACATCGAAAGCGTTGAAACCGTGCGGGCAAACGCGCAGGGCGAAACCGAGTGGGTGGTGGGGACGAACCTGGACGTGACCGAGCGGAAGACAGCCGAGATTCAGTTGCGGCAGTTTGCCGCCAACTTGTCCGAGGCCGACCGCCGCAAGGACGAGTTTTTGGCCACCCTGGCCCACGAACTGCGCAACCCGCTGGCCCCGATCCGCAACGGCCTGCAACTGATCAAGCTCGCGGGCGGGCAGCCGGCGACGATCGAGCGGGCCCGCGCCATGATGGAACGCCAACTGACGCAGATGGTGCGCTTGATCGATGACTTGATGGAAGTCAGCCGCATCAGTCTGGGCAAGCTCAAACTGCGCAAGGAGCGCCTCTCTTTGGCGTCGGTCGTGAACAGCGCGGTGGAAACCACCCACCCATTGCTCGGCGAGATGGGCCACGAACTCACCGTCACGATGCCCAGGGAGCCGCTCTTGGCCGATGCCGACATGGCTCGGCTGACACAGGTTTTCGCGAACCTGCTGAGCAACGCCGCCAAGTACAGCGACAGGGGCGGGCACATCCGGCTGCATGTCGAACGCCAAGCCAGCGACGTGGTGGTGACCGTGAAAGACACCGGCATTGGCATGGCCGCCGAGCAGTTGCCTGAAGTCTTCGAGATGTTCACGCAGCTCGAAACGTCGTTGGATCGAGCGCAGGGTGGCTTGGGCATCGGGCTGACGCTGGTAAAGCGTGTGGTGGAACTGCACGGCGGCAGCGTCCAGGCCCACAGCGAGGGGCCGGGCCTGGGCAGCGAATTCGTCGTCCGCCTCCCGCTGGTGAGCGAGGGGTCGGAGCCCGATACTTCGAAGGTCGACGACGCGCCGGCAACAGCAAAGTCGCTGCTGCGTATCTTGATCGTCGACGACAACCAGGACGGTGCGGACAGCCTGTCGGAGATGCTGAAGATGATGGGCCACGACACCCGCACGGCGTACGGCGGACAAGAGGGCGTGGACATGGCCGGCGCCTACCGGCCCGATGTGGTCCTGCTCGACATCGGCATGCCCGGATTGAACGGCTACGAAGCCTGCCGTCTCATCCGCGCACAGCCGAAGGGCAAGGACGTCATGCTGATCGCCTTGACCGGGTGGGGGCAGGACGAGGACCGCCGCCGCTCGCACGACGCCGGGTTCGACCACCACATGGTCAAGCCGGTGAGCCCGCAGGCCCTGATGCGCATGATGGCCGTGCTGACAGTGGGTGACGCGGACCGGCGCTGACCCACCACTTCAACTGAAACTGCTGCTTCGGTCCAGCGTGTCGTGATGTTCCGCGACAGCTACCACCGCGCGTAACCCGTTGATTGGCATGCAGAATCCGCAGGCAGTCCTTGATCTGACCGGGTTCGTCGACCCGACCGTTGGCTGGACTGAAGAAAACAAGATTAATCTTTATGAATCAAAAGCTTAGCCCATGGCGTCTGAGCGTGGCGCCGATGATGGACTGGACCGACTGGCATTGCCGCTTTTTCCATCGCCTGATCACCCGCCACACCCGCCTGTATACCGAGATGGTGAGCACCGGCGCCCTGCTGCATGGCGACGTGCCACGGCATCTCGACTTCAACGCCGAAGAGCACCCCGTTGCCCTGCAACTGGGCGGCAGTGAACCTGCCGACCTGGCCGCCTGCGCCAGGCTGGCCCAGAAATGGGGTTACGACGAAGTCAACCTGAACTGTGGGTGCCCCAGCCCGCGCGTGCAGCGCGGGGCCTTTGGTGCGTGCCTGATGAATGAAGCAGCGCTGGTGGGCGACTGCGTGGCCGCCATGCGCGATGCCTGTGACCTGCCTGTGACGGTGAAGCACCGCATCGGCGTTGACCGGCAAGACAGCTACGACTTCGTGCGCGACTTCGTGGGTACCGTGGCGCAGCGCGGCAGTTGCAGTGTCTTCATCGTGCATGCTCGCAGCGCCTGGCTGGAAGGGCTTAGCCCGAAAGAAAACCGCGAACTGCCGCCGCTGCGGCATGGCTTCGTGGCCCAGTTGAAAGCCGACTTTCCGCACCTGTGTTTTGTAATCAATGGTGGGGTGAGCAGCGACGAGCAGATCGAAGCCCACCTGAGGCAGGTCGACGGCGTGATGGTGGGCCGGCACGCGTACCACGAGCCCTGGGCCATGGCCGACTGGGATCGACGCTTCTTTGGCGACAGCGGCCCCGCGGGGCCTGCGGCTGGCCCGGCGCCAACACGCGAAGCGCTGGAAGATGCCATGCTGGCCTACCTCTCGCGCTTGCAGGCCCAGGGCCAGCCCTGGGCGCCTGCCGTACGTCACATGTTGGGGCTGTGGAACGGCACGCCCGGTGCGCGGCGCTGGCGCCAGGTGTGGTCTGACCATCGCCTGAAAATCTTGCCCGCCACCGAAGTGGCCCGCCAGGCCACGGCAGCGCGGCTGGCAGGGCAGCCGCGCAGTCTGGTAGCCACGGCATGAATCAGCCTGTCCTGGCCATGTTGGCCGGGCTGGCCGGGCTGGTCTTCATTGTTGAACTGATGAATCTATGAATCGATGAATCGATGAATCGATTTTTTCAGCCCTGTCCGACACGGCTGCGCAACGCCACATTTCCGGAGTGATTTGAATGCCCCTTAACAAACCTGTGCTCGCCATCCTGGGCGGCAGTGGCCTTTACGACCTGCCAGGCCTGACCGATACGCGCTGGGAAACCATAGACACGCCCTGGGGCGCTCCTTCGGACCAAATCTTCCGCGGCCGCCTGGTGCATGCGCAGGGCGAAGCCGAACTGGCCTTTCTGCCGCGCCATGGTCGCGGCCACCGCATCCCGCCTTCGGAAGTGAACTACCGCGCCAACATCGCCGCGCTGAAGATGCTGGGCGCCACAGACGTGCTGTCGCTCTCGGCCGTGGGCGGGCTGCGTGCCGACTTGCCGCCGGGCACCTTTGTCGTGGTGGACCAGTTCATCGACCGCACCCACGCGCGCGCCAAAAGTTTTTTCGGCACCGGGCTGGTGGCGCATGTCTCGATGGCCGACCCGGTCTGCAACCGGCTGGGTGAGCACATTGGTCTGGCCCTGCAGCAGCAAGGCGTGCCGCATGTGTGTGGCGGCTGCTATCTCACCATCGAAGGGCCGCAGTTCAGCACCCGTGCCGAAAGCGATCTCTACCGCAGCTGGAACTGCAGCGTCATCGGCATGACCAACATGCCCGAAGCCAAGCTGGCGCGCGAGGCCGAGCTTTGTTACGCCAGCGTCGGCATGGTGACCGACTTCGACTGCTGGCACCCGGCGCATGACGCGGTGACGGTGGACGCCATCATCCAGGTGCTGCTGGCCAATGCCAGCGCCGCGCGCACCCTGGTGGCGGGGCTGGCCGGCACCATCACGGCCGACGCCCAGGCCAGCGCTTGCCCCTGCCGCAGCGCGCTGCAACACGCGTTGATCACGGCCCCGGAGGCACGCGACCCGGCTGTCGTGGACCGCCTGCGCAGCATCGCCGGCCGCGTGCTGGGGCCGGCGTCGTGACGGCGTCGGCATCGGCGTCGGTATCGGTATCGGTATCGGTATCGGCGCCGCCGCATGCGCTGCGCCCGTTGCGCGCGCTGCCCGGTGGCCGCGCCATCGAAGTCATCGACCAGCGCTGGCTGCCGCATGAACTGCGCCTGGCCACGCTGGGCAGCGTTGACGAGGTCACCATCGCCATCCGCGACATGTGGGTTCGCGGCGCGCCACTCATTGGCGCTGCGGCCGCTTTCGGCGTGGCCTTGCAAGCCGGTGTGGACGCTGAAGACGCAGCCCTGGCCGCCGCCACGGCGCAGTTGCAGGGTTCGCGGCCTACTGCCGTCAACCTGGCCTGGGCGCTGCAGCGCATGCAGCAGGTGTGGGCGCCGCTGCCAACCGCCCAGCGCGCAGCCGCCTGCTGGGCTGCGGCACAGGCCATTGCCGAAGAAGACATGGCCGTCAATGCCGCCATCGGCCGCACGGGCTTGCCGCTGCTGCAGGCTATGGCGGCGCGTCGCGCAGCTTCTGGCGGCGGGGTGGTGCAGGTGTTGACCCATTGCAACGCCGGCTGGCTGGCCACCGTCGGCTGGGGCACGGCCACCGCGCCCATCTACATGGCCCACGCTGCGGGTGTGCGTTTGCATGTATGGGTTGACGAGACCCGCCCACGCAACCAGGGCGCGGGCCTGACGGCATGGGAACTGGGCCAGGCCGGCGTGCCGCATACCGTGGTGGCCGACAACGCCGGCGGCCATCTGATGCAGCACAGACAAGTCGACCTGGTCATCGTCGGCTGCGACCGGGTCACCGCACGCGGCGATGTCTGCAACAAGATCGGCACCTATTTGAAAGCGCTGGCAGCCCACGACAACGGCGTGCCTTTTTATGTGGCGATGCCGACGTCGACGCTGGACTTGTCGCTGTCCGACGGCCTGGCTGAAATCCCGATCGAAGAACGCAGCGGCCGCGAAGTCACGCACATCGCTGGGCGCACGGCTGCTGGTTTGGTGGTCGAAGTCCAACTCACGCCCGACGGCAGCGCGGCAGCCAACCCGGCTTTCGACGTCACACCGTCTCGGCTGGTGACAGGGCTGATCACCGAACTGGGCCTGGTGCCGGCGCAAGAGGCCGCCTTGCGCCGCCTGAAGCCCGCTGCCAGCGCCCCCGAAGCTTCCTGACCCGAAAGCCACCCCGCATGAGCAGCCCGAACCCTGTCGACCTGGCGCTGCGCGAAGCGCTGGTGGCCACCGCCCGCAAGCTGGACGCGCAGGGCCTGAACCGCGGTAGTACCGGCAACCTGAGCGTGCGCGCCAGCGCTGACGACATCGCTGCCCTCAGCTTCTGGGTCACGCCCACCGGCATGCCGGCCGACGAGATGGGCGCAGGCGACCTGGTGCGCATGGGCATGGACGGCACGGTGCTGACAGGCGACTGGGCACCTTCGACCGAGTGGCCTTTTCACCGCGCCGTTTACGCAGCCCGGGCTGATCTGCAGGCCGTCGTTCATCTTCACTCGCCCCACGCCACGACGCTGGCCTGCCTGCGCCGCGGCTTGCCGGCATTTCACTACATGGTGGCCGTGGCGGGGGGCGACAGCGTGTCTTGCACGCCTTACCACCTGTTCGGCACGCAGGAACTGTCGCAGGCCGTGGCCGCGGCGTTCGCCGACCGTAACGCCTGCCTGATGGCCAACCATGGCCTGGTGGCTGCCGGCACTGGGCTGGCCCACGCTGCCAAGGTGGCGGTGGAAGTCGAAGCGTTGTGCGGCATCTATCTGCAGGCGCTGACGGTGGGCGAACCGGTGCTGCTATCGAAGGCACAGATGAACGAGGTCATCGAGCGTTTCCGCAGCTATGGGCGGGCCCGCCGGCAGCTGTGACACCACCCGAAGCAAGCTGAGCCAGTGCAGTGTTCGGTGCTGTGTGGAACTTGAGAAAACCGATGGATTAAGTTGTCTGGCCAGGCGCAAACCACAGCGATGCTCTTTTGCATCGCGCAGATTTGCAACGACGCCAGGCGACCCAAGACGCGGTTTTATGTTCCACATCGCGTCGAACAATGCACTGCCCAAGTCAGCCCACGTCATGGGCCGCCGGCATGGCCCAGGCACCTGCAGAGCCAGCCTGAGACAATCCATCTGATGCCCGAATGGATGCCGGTCTGGACCCCTGCTGCTGCGCTGCTGCTGCTGGTGCTGAACCTGCTGCTGCTGTTGTGGCTGGCCCTGCGCCGGCCTGGTGGGCAGCTAACTGAACTTGCTGCGCAACGCGCAGCCGATTTGGCAGCGCAGGCCGTGCAGGGCGCCAGTGCGCACACCGCACGCCTGCTGGAGCGTCTGGAACGCGAGCTGCGCGACGAACTGGGCCGCCAGGGGCAGGGCACGCGCAGTGATCTGGGCACCTTCCAGCAGATGTTGCTGGCCCAGGGCGGCGACGTGGCGCGCACGCAGAACGAACAGATCGAGGCCTTGCGCGTGCGCCTTGTCGCCACGCAACAGCAGCAAGATGCCGCGCTGCGCCGGTCCAGCGACACCCTTGCCGAACAGCTGCGCCTGCTGTCGGACAGCAACGAGCGCCGCCAGACCGAGATGCGCCAGGCCGTCGAGACACGCCTGGTTGCGCTGCAGGAAGGCAACGAAAAGAAGCTGGAGCAGATGCGTGCGACGGTGGACGAAAAGCTGCATGCCACGCTGGAAACGCGCCTGGGCGAAAGCTTCAAACAGGTGGCCGACCGGCTGGAGCAGGTGCACAAGGGCCTGGGCGAGATGCAGACGCTGGCGCGCGATGTCGGTTCTCTCAACCGCGTGCTGACGAACGTGAAGACGCGCGGCATCTTCGGCGAGATGCAGCTGGCGGGCTTGCTGGAACAGGTGTTCACGCCCGAGCAGTACGCCACCAATGTGGCCACGGTGCCGGGCAGCAACGAACGTGTCGAGTTCGCCATTCGCTTGCCCGGCCAACGCAGCGACGGCGTGCCGCTTTGGCTGCCCATCGACGCCAAGTTTCCGCGTGAAGACTACGAACGCCTGCTCGAAGCCCAGGACCGCGCCGACCCCGTGGCCGTGGAAGCCGCGGCCAAGGCGATCGAGACACGCCTGCGCCTGGAAGCCCGCAGCATCCGCGACAAGTACCTGGCGCCGCCGCACACGACTGACTTTGGGATCTTGTTCGTGCCTACAGAAGGCCTTTACGCCGAAGCCCTGCGCCGGCCCGGCCTGCTGGAAGCGCTGCAGCGCGAATCCAAGGTCATGCTGGCCGGGCCCACCACCCTGCTGGCCACCTTGACCAGCCTGCAAATGGGCTTTCGCACGCTGGCGCTGGAGCAGCGCTCTGCCGAGGTGTGGGAAGTGCTGGGCGCGGTCAAGACCGAGTTCGGCAAGTTCGGCGAAGTGCTGGCCAAGACCAAGAAGAAACTGGGCGAAGCCAGCGACACGCTGGACGTGGCTGCCGTGCGCACACGGGCGATGGAACGCAAGCTGAAGGGCGTCGAGGCGCTGCCCGACGCGCGGGTGAGCCAGCTCATTCCCGGCCTGACCCAGCCTGCTGCTGCCGAGGATGAAGCGGATGGCTGAACCGGCGCGCCGGCCAGGGGAAGCTGAGGGTGAAGCTCAGGGGGCGAGTCGGGATGCGAGTGATGGGGCGGGAGCAGATACCGTGGCACAAGCTGGCAGCGGCCGCGTTCTGCTGGCCTTGATCCTCGGGCAACTGGGCCTGCATTCGGCCATGGCCGGCCTGCGCTTGGCTGCACCGCTGCAGGCGCTGGGTGAAGGCTACAGCGCCTGGGCCGTGGGCCTGTTGCTGGCGCTTTTCGCTGCAGCGCCGGTGCTGCTGGCGCTGTACGCCGGCCGTCTGGCCGACCGCCTGGGCTACCACAAGCCGATCTATCTGGCCGCGGGCCTGGCTGCGGCCGGCATGGCCCTGGCTGTGTTGTCCAGCAGGGTGGATGGCGCGTGGCACTTCGCGCTCTTGTGCCTGGCCGCCACCCTGGCGGGCTGTGGCGCCAACATGGGCATGCTGACGACCCAGCGCACCGCCGGGTTGGCCGCGCGAGACGCCATCGAGCGCGTGCGCATCTTCAGCTGGCTGGGCATTGCGCCCGCCTTTGCCAATGTGCTGGGCCCCGTGGCGGTGGGCTTCATGATCGACGGCCAGGGCTACACGGCGGCCTACCTGATGCTGCTGGCCCTGCCGCTGCTCACCGTCATCAGTGCCCGGCAGGTGCCGCGCCTGCCACTGCCGGCGCCGCTTCCTGCGCCGGCCGGCCGCCGGTCCTGGGACCTGCTGCAGGCCCCCGGCATGAAGCGGCTGCTGGTGGTGAACTGGCTGCTGTCGATGTGCTGGGACGTCCACAGCTTTGCAGTCCCCATCCTGGGGCATGAGCGCGGCTTTTCCGCCAGCACCATTGGCCTGGTGCTGGGCAGCTTCACGCTCTCAGTCACGCTCGTGCGCCTGGCCGTACCGCTGGTGGCGCGACACATGCACGAGACGCTGGTGCTGCGCGGCGCCATGCTGGGCACGGCGGCGGTATTCGCGGTCTACCCCTTGGCCAGCACGCCCTGGCTGATGGGCCTGTGCGCCGTCGCACTGGGCATCACGCTGGGCGCAGTGCAGCCGGTGATGATGAACACGCTGCACCACCTGACGCCCGACCAACGCCACGGCGAGGCACTGGCTTTTCGGTCGATGGCCATCAACGCTTCAAGTACGGTGATGCCTTTGATCTTCGGCGCCAGTGGCGCGGTGGTGGGGGCGGCGGTGCTGTTCTGGGCCGTGGGCGGCGCCGTCGGGGCCGGGGCTTGGCTGGCGCGTCGCTTCACGCCTCTGCCGGCCTGAGGCCACTGCTGCGCTAGTGCAGTGTTCAACGCTATGTGGAACTTGAGAAAACCGATGGATTGGGTTGTCTGTCTAGGCGCAAACCACAGCGATGCTCTTTTGCATCGCGCGGATTTGCAACGACGCCAGGCGACCCAAGACGCGGTTTGATGTTCCACATAGCGTCGAACACTGCACTAGAAGCGCAGCCCGCCCTCAGGCGCCGGGTCGGCAGCGGGTGCGGGCGTGCGCGAAGGGGCGGCACGACGCGCTGGCGCCGGGGCAGATGCGGCTGAGGCCACGGGCCGCGGCGTCGCTTCTGCCAGGGGTGTTGCTGCCGGCGGCTGCCAGCCACGGGGCAGCTTGCTTTCGCGCGGGTAGCCAGCCGCGTCCAGGTAGGCCTGCCAGTCAGTTTCCGAAAAGCCGCGCACGGGCTGGGCACCGATCGTCAGCGCCGGCACGCTGCGGCCACCCACCAGGCTGTTGAGCATCTGCGCGTCTTGTTCGGTCGCGATGAGACGCTCGCGATAGGGCACGCCGCGCTGGCCCAGCCACTGGCGGCCGGCGTCGCAGGCGCTGCATTCAGCTGCGGTGTAGATCGTCACCGGATAGCGCTGGGCCAGTTGACGCAGTTCCACCGGCAGGTTGGGCGTCACCTGGGTTGCGGCGGCCCTGGCGCCCGAGGTGCGGTTGAGCGGGGTGACATTCAGGCTGGTGTCGGCCGGGGGGCGGTCGGTGTAGGTCACGCTGCCGTCCGGTGACACGATCTTGTATTGCGCCGCTGCCGGCAGCACGCAAACAGCCCAGGCCGCGCAGGCCAGCAGGGCAGTGGTCATCGAAGACGGCTTCATGCGATGGGTGCTCCTGGCATGTCTGCGGCTGTGGAAAGGATGTTCAGGCCAGGCCCTGGTGGCGCAGCATGGCGTCGATTCGAGGTTCGCGGCCACGGAAGGCCTTGAAGCTTTCAAGCGCCGGGCGGCTGCCGCCCATTTCCAGGATGCTGGTGCGGAAGCGTTCCCCGGTCGCGGGGTCGAAAACGCCGGCTTCTTCAAATGCGCTGAAGGCGTCAGCCGACAGCACTTCGGCCCAGGCGTAGCCATAGTAGCCGGCAGCGTAGCTGCCATCGAACAAGTGCGTGAAGCTGTGCGGGTAGCGCACGAAAGCCGGCGGGGCCATCGGCGCGACCTCGGCGCTGACTTCGCGTGCCAGATCCAACATGCGGTTTTCGCTGCCACGTTCCAGGTGCAGCCGCATGTCGAAAAGCGCGAATTCGCAATGCCGCACCATGCGCAGCCCGTTCTGGAAATGGCGGGCTGCAACCATGCGGTCGAACAAGGCGCGCGGCAGCGGCTGGCCGCTTTCGACATGCGCTGACAGGCGCTGCAGCACTTCCCATTCCCAGCAGAAGTTCTCCATGAACTGGCTGGGCAGTTCGCAGGCGTCCCATTCCACGCCGGCAATGCCGGAGACGGCCAACTCGTCCACCTGCGTCAGCATGTGGTGCAGACCGTGGCCGAATTCGTGAAACAGGGTGATGAGATCGTCGTGCGTCAGCAGGCTGGGCTTGTCGCCCACCGGCGGGGCAAAGTTGCACACCAGTTGGGCCAGGGGCAGCTGCAACGCGCCGTCGGGGCGCATCCAGCGCTGGCGCGCGTCGCTCATCCAGGCGCCCGATCCTTTTCCGGGGCGCGCCAGCAGATCCATGTAAAAACCAGCGATGGGCTGGCCGCCGCGCCACAGGCGGAAGAAGCGCACGCTGTCGTGCCAGCGCGGGGCTGGCTCTTCGCGGATGGCCACGCCAAACAGCGTTTCAACCAGGCGGAACAGACCTTCCAACACGCGCGGCAGGGTGAAGTACTGCTTGACTTCGGCACTGCTGAACGAAAAACGCGACTGCTTGAGCTTTTCGCTCACGTAAGGCCGGTCCCAGGCCTGCAGGTCGGGCAGGCCCAGCGCGCCGCTGGCGAATTCACGCAGTTCCGTCAGTTCACGTTCTGCATGCGGGCGCGCGCGCTGGGCCAGGTCACGCAGGAAGCCCAGCACTTCTTCGGGCGACTTCGCCATCTTCGGCACCAGCGACAGGTGGGCGTAACTGGGCAGGCCCAGCAGCACAGCTTCTTCCTGGCGCAGTTCGAGCAGTTCGCGCACGACGGCGCTGTTGTCGAATTCAGGCGCGCCCAGTTCGCTGGCGCGTGTGCTGTAAGCGCGGAACATCTGTTCGCGCAGTTCGCGCTTGTCGGCGTATTGCAGCACCGGGTTGTAGCAGGGCCATTGCAGCGTCAGCTTGCAGCCGGGCTGACCTGCAGCCTGGGCCGCGGCGCGGGCGGCTTGCACCACGTCGGCCGGCACGCCGGCCAGGTCGGCCAAGTCGGCTTCTGGCACGAACAGCGCAAAGGCGTCGGTGGCGTCGAGCACGTGGTCGCCGAAGGCTTGTGACAAGGCCGCGCAGCGTTCCTGAATCAACGCGAATCGCTTGCGCGCCTCATCCTTCAGCTCTGCGCCGCCCAGCACGAAGTCGCGCAGCGCGTCGGCCAGTGCCTTGCGGCGCGCCGGGCTCAACTGCTGCGCAGCCGGACTGGCCGCCACCGCCTTGTATTTGGCGAACAGCCGGTCGTCGGCGCCCAGCCGGGTGTGGAAGTCGACGATGCGGGGCAGGCTCAAGGCATGCGCGGCGCGCAAATCAGGCGTGTCGGCCACCGACTGCAGGAAGCTGACATGCCCCCAGGCACTGTTCAGGCGTTCGACTGCCACATCCAGCACCGCAGCCAGCGCTTCGTACTCGGCCGGCACGTCCGGGCCGACGACGTTTTCGAGTGCGGCGTCGGCTAGAGCCAGCAGGGCGTCGATGGCGGGCGCGACATGTTGAGGCCGTATGGCGTCGAAGGGTGGCAATTCGCCATCCTGGAGCAGGGGGTTCGGGTTCATCGGCTGCCTTGTGCGGCTTGCAAGGTGTTGACGAGCAACATCGTGATTGTCATCGGCCCCACGCCCCCTGGCACGGGCGTGATGAAGCCATCCGGGCCCAAGGCTTCACGCACAGCCAGGAAATCGACGTCGCCGCAAAGTTTGCCCGCTTCATTTCTGTTCATGCCCACGTCGATGACGATGGCCCCGGGCTTGACCATGTCGGCACGCAAGGTGTCGCGCCGGCCCACCGCGACCACCACCACATCGGCCTGGCGCGTGTGCACCGCCAGGTCGGGCGTGGCGCTGTGGCAGACGGTGACCGTGGCATGGGCCTGCAACAGCAGCAGGGCCATTGGCTTGCCCACCGTGTTGCTGCGGCCGATGACCACGGCATGCAGGCCGCGCAGGCTGCGCCCGGTGCTTTCCAGCATCTTCATGCAGCCGTAGGGCGTGGCCGGGCGCAAACCGGGCAGGCCAGCCATCAGGCAGCCGGCGGAATGCACCGAAAAGCCATCGACGTCCTTGATCGTCGCGATGGCCTCGATGACCTTGTGCGCGTTGATGTGCGGCGGCAATGGCATCTGCACCAGGATGCCGTGGATGGCGGGGTCGGCATTCAATGCGGCCACGCGCGCCAGCAGTTCGGCTTCGCTGAAATGGGCGTCGTAGCGCTCCAGCACCGAATGCAGGCCATGTTCTTCGCAGGCCTTGACCTTGTTGCGAACGTAAACGGCGCTGGCCGGGTCGTCGCCAACCAGGATGACCGCCAGCCCCGGCCGGCGGCCGGCGTCGGCCAGGGCGGCGGTACGTGTGCCCACTTGGGCGCGGATGTCGCGTGACAGTGCCAGGCCGTCGATCAGGGAAGCGCTCATAGTGTGTACAGGGGGTGTTTGCGGGCTGCGCGTCAAGCGGCTCAAGTCAACAGGCTCAAGTCAGCGCGCTCAAGTCAAGAAAAAGGCCGCAACAAGGCGGCCTGGCAAGGGGTGGCTCGGTCTTAGCTCTTGCTCTGCGCGCCCTGTGCGCCCAGCGCTATTTTCAGCAGGTCGGCCACGGTGTTGGCGTTGAGTTTTTCCATGATGTTGGCGCGATGCGCTTCCACCGTCTTGATGCTGATGCCCAGGTCGTCGGCAATCTGCTTGTTCAGCCGGCCGGCGACGATGCGCTCGAGCACCTGGGCTTCGCGCGTGGTCAGGCGGCTGAGCAAGGCGTCGCGGCTGGCTTGTTCCTGGTGCTGGCTGAAGGCGCTGCGCGCTTGGTCAAGCATGCGTTCGACCAAGCCCAGCAAGTCTTCTTCCTTGAACGGCTTTTCGATGAAGTCCATCGCACCCTTCTTCATCGTCTGCACCGCCATGGGCACGTCGCCGTGGCCGGTGATGAAGACGACGGGCAAGGGGCTCTTGCGTTCAAGCAGGCGGTCTTGCAGTTCAAGGCCGCTCATGCCGTCCATGCGGATGTCGGCAATCAGGCAGGCCACTTCACGCGGGTCGAACCGGCTCAGGAAGGACTCGGACGAGTCGAAGCACTTGACCCGGTAGTCCTTGCCTTCAAGCAACCACTGGAGGGAATCGCGCACGGCTTCGTCGTCGTCAACGACGTAGACGGTGCCCTTCTTGGGAATCAGGCTCATTCGGATTCGACGCGGGTGGCGCCAGGGTTTGGGGTGATGTCCGGGGTGAAGTCCGGGGTGGCGTTCGGTGTGATGCTCTGCCCAGGCTCGGCGCCGGGTTCACCATCCAGGCTACCGAACGACAAGTCGCTGCGGGCTGCCACTTCCACCGGGATCGTGAATGAAAACCTGCAGCCTATAGCCTGCTCGCCATTGTAGAGGTTCTGTCCGCGCATGCGCCCTTGGTGAGACTCGACGATGGTGCGGCACAAGCTCAGGCCAATGCCCAGTCCTTCGGGCTTGGTCGAGAAAAAGGCCTCGTACAGCCGCTTGGCCACTTCTTCCTGCAGGCCCGGGCCCATGTCGGTGACGCTGAATTCGATCACGCCGCCTTGTTCAGGGGTGTGCTTGGGCACGACGCGCAATTCGATGTGACGGCGCGGGCCGGGCAGTTGCGCGCTGTCGATGGCTTCGGCGGCGTTTTTCAACAGGTTCAACAGCACTTGCTCGATCAGGATCGGGTCGACCATGAGGATGGGCAAGCGCTGCGCAACATAGGTGTGAATCGCGACATTGCGTCGGCGTAGCTCGAAACCCGCCAGTTCCACCGCGTCGTCCACGATCTGCTTGGGCTCGGCCGCTTGCCGCTGCGGTTCGCTGCGCTTCACGAAGGCACGGATACGCCGAATGATCTGTCCGGCCCGTTCGGCCTGCCGCGCTGTCTTTTGCAGTGCGGCGATCAGGTCGTCCGGCGCGATCGACTCTGCTTTCACGCGCGAGACCATGCCGTTGCAGTAGTTGGTAATGGCCGTCAGCGGCTGGTTCAGTTCATGCGCCACCGAGCTGGCCATCTCGCCCATCGTCACCAGCCTGCTGGTGACCTGCGCCTTTTCGGCCTGCGCAGCAAACTGTTCTTCTGCGCGCAGCCGGGCGGTGATGTCGGTCGCAATCAGCATCTGCGCCAGTCCACCGTCGGTCCACTGCAGGTAGCGCGACCGCACGTCGAACCACTTCTGCAGCGATTCCACGTACACCTCGCGCGGGTTGGCGCCGGTTTCGGTCAAGGCTTCCGTGGGCAGGCCGGACAGCGCGTCGACTTCGTCGCCGTGGTCGTCGGAAAAATCGGGTTGGCCACTGCCGCCCACGCCACCAGCCATCAGCAAATGGCCCTGGCTGTCGTTGCCGAACCACAGCCTGTAGCTGCGGTTGGCGAACAACAATTCACCGGGCTGCACCGACAGCACCGACACTGCCGCGTCCAGGCCCTCCAGCACGGTGGTGAAACGCTCGTGGCTGGCCGTCAACTGGTCGCGAATGCGCTTGGCCTCGGTGATGTTGGTCATGCTTGTCATCCAGCCCGTCTGCTGCCCCTTGGGGTCGATCAGCGGGCTGACGTACATGCGGCCATCAAAGACGCTGCTGTCCTTGCGCATCACCTTCACTTCGATGCCGCCAGCGGGGCTGCGGCCCTGAAGTTCCTGCTTCAGCAGCCGGGCGTTTTCTTCTTGGCGCTCGGGCGGCCAGTGCGGGTAGGGCGGCAGGGCGCCGACCAATTCGGCCGTGGAAAAGCCCGTCATTTGGGAAAAGGCGGCGTTGACGTAGGTGATGCGGCCTTCCAGGTCCATCGCCCGCATGCCCGTGGGCATGCTGTTTTCCATCGCGCGGCGGAAGTTCGTTTCCTGCACCAGGGCGCCCTGAATCTGCCCGCGCCTGCGCATGTGCCGCCAGGTGCCCAGCAGCATCCACACCGTCAGGACCGACAGCGCCACCACCATCCAGAACAACGTGTTGTCGACCAGACCGATGGAGGTGCGGTAGCCATGCCCGCGCAGCACCAGGCCGTTGAATGCAGGCGTCAACGGTGCGTCGCTGGTGATCTGGGGGCGCACCTTGCCAGCCAGGTTTTCGCCTGGCATCTGGGTCACGGTGGCCGCCAGCGTGTCCTGGTTCTCGTCAAGTACTGAAATGGAATGACGGCGCGACACCTCGGGCGGCACGAAGCGGTTCAACAGGCCGGGCACGCTGTATTCGGCGATCAGGGTGCCGTTGAAGGCGCCGCGTTGGATCAGGGGGACGTGAATCTGGAAAACCGGCATCTGGCCAGTCGAAAGCATCGCCCGCGAATAAACCGGCTGGCGCTCAAGTCTTGCTTCCAGGAAGGCCTTTTCGCTTTCAGTGTTGGCGCCAAGCACGGGTAGGGGCGGCATCGGCCCGCCTTCGCCCATCGTCGGCGGAAAGATGGCCGCCCAATGGCTGGCGCGCACTTCGAGCGTGTCGCTGACCCAGCTGACCTGGGTCACCTCGGGGCGTTCACGCACGAAAGCGGCAGCCTGGTCATTGAATTCGTCGGGCGTGATCTGGCGCGAGACCAGTTCACGCGCCATCCGAATCAGCGCTTCTTCGTTCTGGATCAGGCGCAGGCTGATCTGCTGCTGGGTGATTTCGGTATCACGACGGACTGAATCGGTCTCCCGCTCGACTTCCTCATTGCGCAGCGTCCAGAAGGCCGAAATGATGGCCGCCAGAAAGAGCAGTACCGACAGCAGCGGCCCGAGAGTGGCATAACGGTCCTGCCGCGACGGCGACTGGCTGCGCCACCAGCCGTAAAACCAGGTCTGCAAAGCGGGCAGTGCCGGGGTGCGACTGCGGCTTCGGCTACGGCTGCGCCGGCTACTCGTTCGGCTGCTGGTTCGGCTGCTGGTTTGGCTGCTGGTTCCGCTGCTGGTGCGGGACGGCACGTCTTTTGGCATCGGCGGATTATCTCGCCGTCCTGGCGATGCCTGGGCCCCGTCACGACCCCTGTTTATTCCACATTGTGAAGTGCAAAAGCACTATTTGAAATAAGGGCCGGCTGTGACAAACTACAGGCCGCCGCAAAACAGCGCATTCAGGAGACCTGCATGTCCGCACTGCCCGATTCCTTTCCAGACGCTTCCGCCATTGATACGGACGCCCAAGAAACCCGTGAATGGCTGGACGCGTTGTCCGCCGTCATTGCCGCCGAGGGCCCAGAACGCGCGCATTTCCTGCTGGAGCAACTGCTCGAACAGGCACGCCAGGCCAGCATCGACATGCCGTTCTCGGCCAACACGGGCTATGTCAACACGATCGAGCCCGACCAGGAGGAGCACAGCCCCGGCAACCTGGAGCTTGAAGGTAGATTGCGTGCCTACATGCGCTGGAACGCGATGGCCCTGGTGGTGAAGGCCAACCGCCTGCACCCCGCCGACGGCGGCGACCTGGGCGGCCACATCAGCAGCTTTGCCAGCGTGGCGCACATGTTTGCTGCCGGCTTCAACCATTTCTGGCATGCCGACAGCGCCGAGCGCGGCGGCGACCTGCTCTACATCCAGGGCCACAGCAGCCCCGGCATCTATGCCCGCGCCTTCATGGAAGGCCGAATCAGCGAAGAGCAGATGCTGAACTTCCGCCAGGAAGTGGGCGGCAAGGGCCTGAGCAGCTACCCGCACCCCAAGCTGATGCCCGACTTCTGGCAGTTCCCGACCGTCAGCATGGGCCTGGGGCCGCTGATGGCCATCTACCAGGCTCGCTTTCTGAAGTACCTGCATGCGCGCGGCATTGCTGACACGAAGGACCGCAAGGTCTGGGTCTTCTGCGGCGATGGCGAAATGGACGAGCCCGAAAGCCTGGGCGCCATCGGTCTGGCCGCACGCGAGAAGCTGGACAACCTGATCTTCGTCGTCAACTGCAATCTGCAACGTCTTGATGGCCCGGTGCGCGGCAACGGCAAGATCATCCAAGAACTTGAAGGCGAATTCCGCGGCGCGGGCTGGAACGTCATCAAGCTCATCTGGGGCAGCAACTGGGACCCGCTGCTGGCGCGCGACAAGGACGGTGCGCTGAAGAAGATCATGCTGGACTGCCTGGACGGCGACTACCAGGCCTTCAAGGCCAACGACGGCGCCTTCGTGCGCAAGAACTTCTTCGGCCGCGACCCGCGCACGCTGGAACTGGTGGCGAAGATGAGCGACAAGGACGTGTGGAACCTGCGCCGTGGCGGGCACGACGCGGGCAAGGTCTATGCCGCCTTCCACCGCGCCAACAACACGAACGGCCAGCCCACCGTGCTGCTGGTCAAGACGGTGAAGGGCTGGGGCATGGGTGGCGCCGGTGAAGGCAAGAACACCGCGCACCAGGCCAAGAAGCTGAGCGACGACGACATCCGCTACATGCGCGACCGCTTCAACCTGCCCATTCCCGACAGCGACCTGGCCAGCATCCCGTTCTACAAACCGGCCGACGACACGCCGGAAATGAAGTACCTGCACGAACGCCGGCAAGCGCTGGGTGGCTACCTGCCGGCGCGCCGCGCCAAGGCCGACGAAAGCTTCACCGTGCCGTCGCTGGAAACCTTCAAGGCCGTGCTGGACCCCACCGCCGAAGGCCGCGAGATCAGCACCACGCAGGCCTATGTGCGTTTCCTGACGCAGCTGTTGCGCGACCAGGCTCTGGGCCCGCGCGTCGTGCCCATCCTGGTGGACGAGGCACGCACCTTCGGCATGGAAGGTCTGTTCCGCCAGATCGGCATCTACAACCCTGAAGGCCAGAAGTACACGCCGGTCGACAAAGACCAGGTGATGTACTACCGCGAAGACAAAGCCGGGCAGATCTTGCAGGAAGGTATCAACGAAGCCGGCGGCATGGCCAGCTGGATTGCTGCGGCCACGTCGTATTCGACGAACAACCGCATCATGGTGCCGTTCTACGTCTACTACTCGATGTTCGGCTTCCAGCGCATTGGCGACCTGGCCTGGGCCGCAGGCGACATGCAGGCGCGCGGCTTCTTGCTGGGCGGTACCAGCGGGCGCACGACGCTGAATGGAGAAGGCCTGCAGCACGAAGACGGGCACAGCCACATCCTGGCCAGCACGATTCCGAACTGCATCAGCTACGACCCGACGTTTGCGCACGAAGTCGGCATCATCCTGCACTACGGCCTGAAGCGCATGGTGGAGCAGCAGGACAACGTCTACTTCTACATCACGCTGCTGAACGAGAACTACCCGATGCCTGGGCTGAAGCCGGGCACCGAGGAACAGATCATCAAGGGCATGTATTTGCTGGAAGAAGGCGCCAAGAACGGGCTACCGAAGGGCCCCTCCGGGTCCCCGCGCGTGAACCTGCTGGGCAGCGGCACCATCCTGCGCGAAAGCCAGGCCGCCAAGTTGCTGCTGGAGCAGGACTGGGGCGTGGCCGCCAACGTCTGGAGCTGCCCCAGCTTCAACGAACTGGCACGTGATGGCCAGGACTGCGAGCGCTACAACCTGCTGCACCCCACGGCCGAGGCACGTGTGCCTTACGTGACCCAGCAGCTGGCACCTTTCGCCGGCCCGGTGATTGCGTCGACGGACTACATGAAGAACTACGCCGACCAGATTCGCGCCTTCATCCCGAAAGACAAAGGGATAAGCCGGGCCTACAAGGTGCTGGGCACCGATGGCTTCGGCCGCAGCGACTTCCGCAGCAAGCTGCGTGAACACTTCGAAGTCAACCGCCACTACATCGTGGTGGCTGCGCTGAAGGCCCTGGCCGAAGAAGGCACGGTGCCAGCGGCCAAGGTGGCTGAAGCGATTGCGAAGTACGGCATCGACGCTGACAAGATCAACCCGCTGTACGCCTGATTCACCCCCATAACGACATCTGGAGACGACCCATGGCATTGGTCGAAGTGAAGGTACCGGACATTGGCGACTTCAAGGAAGTGGAAGTCATCGAATTGCTGGTGAAAGCGGGCGACACAGTGGCGGTAGACCAGTCGCTGCTGACGGTGGAAAGCGACAAGGCTTCGATGGAGATTCCTTCATCGCATGCTGGCGTGGTGAAGGAACTGAAGGTCAAGCTGGGCGACAAGGTGGCTGAGGGTTCGCTGGTGCTGGTGTTGGAGGCGGCTGGCGAATCTGCACCCGCGCCTGCACCCGCGCCTGCACCCGCACTCGCACCTGCACCCGCGCCTGCGCCCGTTCCCGCAGCAGCGCCTGCAATGGCGCAGACAGCAGCCGCAACCCCAGTTGCTTCTTCCCCCGCGGCAGCGGCGTCCGGTCCGGTTCAGATCGTCGTACCCGACATCGGCGACTTCGACGAAGTCACCGTCATCGAAGTTCTGGTCAAGCCCGGCGACAGCGTAAAAGTCGAGCAGAGCCTGATCACGGTCGAAAGCGACAAGGCGTCGATGGAGATTCCGTCATCGCATGCCGGCACGCTGACCGAACTGACAGTGAAGGTAGGCGACAAGGTGGCCAAGGGCAGCTTGATTGCCATGCTGCAAGGCAACGCGTCTGCCGCAGGCGCTGCGGCATCGCCAGTGCCGCCAGTGTCGACGCCTGCCTCCGCAGCCGCACCGGCCCCGGCCACCGCGCCCGCGCCTGCGCCTGCGCCCGTGCCTGCAACAGCATCGGCATCGGCCGCGCCCACGCAGGCTCCCGCACCCGCACCCGCACCTGCCGCCGCCGCACCGCCCGCGCACGAACCCACAGCAGTCAAGGCTGGCAGCCTGCCCCATGCCTCGCCCAGCATTCGCCGCCTGGCGCGCGAACTGGGCGTGCCGCTGGCCGAAGTGCAGGGCACCGGCCCCAAAGGCCGTATCAACCAGGACGACGTGCAGGGCTTCGTCAAGGACGTGATGGCCGGCGCATTGCAGACCGCAGCGCAGAAGGCCAAAGCACCTGCACCGGCGCAGGCGGCTGCAGCCGGTGGCGGCGTCCCCGGCCTGCTGGCCTGGCCGAACGTCGACTTCGCCAAGTTCGGTGCGATCGAGCGCAAGGACCTGAGCCGCGTCAAGAAGATCAGCGGTGCCAACCTGCACCGCAACTGGGTGCTGATTCCGCATGTCACCAACCATGACGACGCTGACATTACAGAGCTCGAAGCCTTCCGCGTTCAGATGAACAGGGAGAACGAGAAGTCGGGCGTCAAGCTGACGATGCTGGCTTTCATGATCAAGGCCACGGTCTCGGCGCTGAAGAAGTTTCCGGACTTCAATGCATCGCTGGACGGCGAACAGCTGGTGCTGAAAAAGTACTTCCACATCGGCTTCGCGGCCGACACGCCCAGCGGCCTGGTGGTGCCCGTGATCAAGAACGCCGACCAGAAGGGCGTGATGCAGATCAGCCAGGAAATGGGCGAACTGGCGACCAAGGCGCGCGACGGCAAGCTGGCCCCGGCCGACATGCAGGGCGGCTGCTTTTCCATCAGCAGCCTGGGCGGCATTGGCGGGCGCTACTTCACACCCATCATCAATGCGCCCGAGGTCGCCATCATGGGTGTCTGCCGCAGCAGCACCGAACCGCGCTGGGACGGCGAGAAATTCGTGCCACGCCTGATCCTGCCGCTCAGTTTGAGCTGGGACCACCGCGTCATCGACGGCGCTTCGG
>JBBQAW010000033.1:0-22115 GCA_038316815.1 Burkholderiales bacterium | reverse complement strand
TGCAAGTCGCATTTGTTGCCGATGATGATGCGCAAGCACTGCGGCGCGCATTCGGCGCGCAGGGCATCGAGGATGTGCGGCGGCGTGTGCGGGTCGATGACCAGCAACACGAGGTCGGCGCTGATCAGTTCGGCGCGCGCGGCGCATGCCTTCGGCTTCGATACTGTCGGCGCTGACCCGCAGGCCGGCGGTGTCGACCAGGGTCAGTTCGACGCCATCGAGCTGCAGCGAAGTTGGCCAGCTCTGCTGACAAGCGATAGTCAGATCGTTGGCGCTACGCAGCCGACACCTTCGATCTCAGCGGGTTGCGGCTTAATCCGCTTAACGAGAGCCCACTCCGAACATTGTGTGAGGTCGGCTCGCCCGAACGCTACGAACTCCCGTTGGCGCCCAGTTTCTCCGCCTGCTTCACAACCCGCTCGAGAGTCATCTGATCCAACAGCCACGCGGGCACGAGTTCTGCGAACTTGATCCGGTGCGAGGTCTGAGCGCACCAAGTTGGGTCGAGATTGCGGATGCCCTGCCAGCCGCCGGCAAACTCGAGGTCCGCCACGCTCAGCTTGAACCGCAGGCAATACGAACCGACATTGCTATAAGTTCCGCCCGCTGTGGCAATCTTCGATGCGAGGAGCAAGTTCGACGCTAGCCCCTCATACGTCCACCATTCGAAGCTGCCATCAACCAATCGGATCGGGCTATCTACTAGAGTTGCTTCCTGTTCCTCGCACAGTTCAGCCAGACGCTTGCCTGAGCGCTTGGTCAGAACACGGTCAGAAGAATCCAGCGACTGGTCAACGATCGCGCGGACCTCCGTTGCGATGTCGCGCGAAACGCCCCTTCCGTCACCCATCCAACGGCTTGTCCCCTTATCGTCTGCCTGCTCAACGTAGACGCGATCGCGTGTCCAGTCGACGGATGCCACGCGCCATGAGCGACCGCCCAACGCGAGAACGACCGGCCCTTCCTTTCGGGCCGCCAGACTGAGAGGATCCACGTGCCCGAGCAGGGTATTGCCGTTCATCGCTGCAAATGACCGCGGCGATGAGAACGACACACACAGGTCTGCCAGTCCCTTCGCGCGAAAGATGCGTTCGGCTTTCTGTCCGAGACTCAACATGTGGCCGGTACGGATCAGGTAGCCCGATTCAGTGAGGTGGTCGCGCAGGGTCTTCCACGATACGTCGAGCAGTGCAGCGAAGCCGGGAAGCCGCCCCAGCACCTCGACGAAGCGCGTCTCCTCGAGCTCTAGCCCATTCTCGAACAGCATCGCGAAGAGCTGTTGCACCACTATGTGGTACGGCAATGGGGGACTGCTCACCGGCTCGACATAGCCACGCCGGAACAACTCGACGATCGCCAGCGACTCGAGCAACCCTTCATCGCGCGTTGCAATGAACAACATGTTGCGCCGGCCGCCAGATCGGCGGCCAGTACGACCCAGTCGTTGCAGAAACGATGCGACCGAACCCGGCGCGTCAATCTGGATGACGCGATCCAGATCACCGACATCCAGTCCCAGCTCGAGCGTACTGGTCGCAACAATGACGCAGTTTTGCCGTTCGGCGAATGCTTGCTCTGCCTGCCTCCGTGTGTCTGCTGACAACGCCGCGTGGGAGACGAAGACGTCTACCCCCAGCGATCGCAACGCGATGGATAGTTCTTCCACGCGGCTGCGGCTATCGCAGAACACAAGGCGCTTCTCGCCGCGGTGGAGCTGGCTGATCAGGATCGCTGCATTCGCCAGCGACCCGACATAGTCGACTACCAGATCGACGTCAGCCGGCGGCGCCTGGATATGGACCAGCGTCCGTTCCCCAGCTGCATGAGCAGCAAGCCAGTCCAACAGCGCCTGCGGCTTGCCCACGGTGGCCGATAGTCCAATCCGCTGGATCGGGCACGCGCACAGCCTCTGTATCCGCTCAAGCAAGGCGAGCAGATGCCAGCCTCGATCATCACCAGCGAACGCATGAAGTTCGTCGGCGACGACGCAGCGCACGCTACCGAGGAGGCGCTGATGGTCGCGCCGAGATCCGATAAGAATCCCCTCGAGCGATTCGGGCGTGGTCAGCAGGATGTCGGGCAGCTCTCTGTTGGCCCTCGTCTTCTCGCCCGCGCCAATGTCGCCGTGCCAAAGCTGCACGGATCGGCCGAGCAGACCTGCAAGATGGGAAAGGCGCGTTTCAAGGTTGTTCAACAAGGCCTTGATCGGGCAGATATACAGGACGCTTATGCCCTGCCACTCTTCCGAAATCATGCGCGAGAGCACGGGCAGCATCGCCGCCTCTGTCTTGCCGCCTGCCGTTGGCGCAATCAGCAGTGCGTGATGTTGTCGGAGAATTGGGGCAACGCTCTGCTCCTGCAGTGGACGAAGCGCGGGCCAGCCGAGCGAGTTGACAACGTGATACTGCACGGCGGGATGCAAGCCTTCGAAGCCGTCCGTTGTTTCGGCAGCTGGCCCATTCACAGGTCGAGTTCTACGTCATCCGGCGACACGGCGCGCTGTTCGTCACGGGTCAGCTCTGATGCAGAAATGCTGAGCTCATAGTCGCGGCGCGGATGAAAATCCGGGAACTGGTCAACGCGATCCAGCACTTCAGACACGAGCTTCTTGAGGAAGATTCGCGGGGCGACCCCGACCTTTCCGCCAAGTTTGCCGGTGACGGTCGCCGCCAAGTCACCGAGCAGTCCATCGTCGACAATCGCTGCGACCCGTTCACCCTCATCGCTTCGTGCCACGAAGATACCGCGAATGTTCTTGCCGACTTCGATCAGACGATCCAAATCGAAAGGCTGCAGCCGGATCTGCACCGCCCGTGGGTTGTCAAATCTCGCATCGCGACCGAAGTCCACATGCAGCCTCTGCGCCAGCGGGGGAAGCCGCTGTACGCCCTGGGGACCATCGAAGAACGCCGGCGTGCCGGTGATCATCAGATAGAGGCCAGGGAACCGACCAGCGTCGATTTCATCCATGAACTGGCGCAGCGCATTGAGGCTTTTTTCTCGAACGTCACCGCGAACTCGCTGCAGCGTCTCTACTTCGTCCAACACCAGAACCAGGCCGGAAAATCCGCTGTCTCTCAGGATCAGCAGCAGGCCCTGCAAGAAGCCCAAGGCACCGAAGTGATCGATATCGCCCTTGATGCCGGCGGCCCGCTTTACGGACGCAGCCACGTTCGGCTGACCCGACATCCACGCGATCAACCCGCTGGCCAGCTCATCGTTCCCCTCGACAAGCGCGCGCCTGTAGCAGCGCAAGCAGGCGCCGAAGGCGGGCGCCTGGCGCTCGATGAGGGTGAGCCGCTCCGCCATCAGGGCATCGGTCGCTTCTAACAGCTTCTGTTCGGCGCATTCGCCCTTTCGAGCAACGATTTCCTCTTCCAGCGAGTAGAACCAACCATCGATGATCGACCGCAGGGCACCGCGCTGGGACTGCGCCGTCAGGAGGTGTTCCACCAGACGGCGATAGATCGTCTCAAGTTTGTGCAGGGGGGTTTCGGTTTCAGAGATCTGCACTTCTGAGGTCGCAAAGCCTTCGCTTCTTGCCTCCCCTTGGAACCAGCGGGCAAAGAACGTCTTGCCGGTGCCATAGTCGCCACGCACCGCCTTGAATCGGCCGCGACCGGTCGCGCACTGCTGCAGTTCGGTGTGCAACGTCTCACGGTAGGAATCAAGTCCGACGGCAAAGGTCTCAAGGGCGGATTCCGGGACGGTTCCACGACGCAGCGCGTCAAGGATCTCGTCGGCTCGGGCGGGCGACAGGCCGGTCACTGCAGGAACTGCGTCTTGAGCAACGGAATATCGAGCATGACGGTTCCGGTGCCCTGTTCCAGCGCAACGATTGGGAATCCGTCCAAGTTGAGCATCCGCTCCATCACCGCAACGACACCGCGCATTCTCATCACTGGCTGACCAATTGCGGAGGCGAGTTGCTCAAGGCTGCTCCGGCCGCCTTGCTGCTGCAGCTTCAGGAGGAGAGTGCGCAACCGCTCTGGGTCGAGAGCAACCCGGCCAACGCGATCTCGTTGACGGGCCAGCAGCGGGCTCTGCAGCAGACGGCTCGGCCAGTCATCCACCGGAGCCGCCGAGAACAGGTCCTCCGTCACTCTGGTCGTCCTGGCGCCGCGACGAAGCGGGGCAGGCAGTGGTGCCGCCGCCGCGACCTGATCTGCGCTCCACCACACCGGTGCAGCACGATGCGTCGATGCGTACGCGGCGCTGTTTGTCGCCGGCGGGTCTCCGGTCGTCCATATTCCGAGCGGGACAAGCATTTCCTGTCTGGACAGGCCACCGTGATAGCCGTTCTTCTTGCTGGCGTAGCGCAGGCTTTCCGACCAGGGCAACACCAGTGGCTCAGCCATCAAAGCGGTGATACGTGAGCCGGCGACTAAAACCTCACCGGCTTCGGGTGCGCGCCCTTGCCGTCGCCAGCGCTCGCCCTCACCGTCCGGCCGCAGCACTGACTTGCGCTCGAGGACATGGCCGTGATCGCTGGTGAGCACCACGGCGCGGCCCGCACGGCGGCCGTGCTCCAGGACTTCTGCCAATAGCGGGATTGACTCGATATTCCAGTCGATCCGAACCTGGTCCGATTTTGCCAGCGCGTCATCGATCGCATTGATGACCACTGCGACGACGCGCTGGTCTGGATCGGATATCGCGCTGGATGCTTCCGACGAGAGTTGGTGGGACTGTTGCAGACTCGCCTTATGCAGGAGTAGCGGAGGCTTGCCCACCTTCGAAGCCCGCTTGAGCGCCTCCACCTGCGCAAAAGCCTGTTTCTCCTGATTGGCCACGCCGCGCGTCAGTCGTCCGGACAGGAGACTTGCGCGGCTGCACTCGGTAACAGATGGCGTGGTCGCCAGCAGCGCCTGCGGCTGATCCTGCCCGGACCAAGACACCCAACGGCGCGCCATCATGGATTCGCTGATGGCCAAGTAGACATCCTGGCTCATCCCATCCAGCACGACCATTAGCACGAGGTTGCCTCGTGCCAGCGGCGCAATGATCGATTCCAGAGTGGACTCGATCGGTAAGAGGCCTTCCGGTACCTCACCGATGGCCGCCCTCGCTGCCAGCCCAAGGGCAAAGGTCTTGTCGGCATGCAGCCGGCGCTCGGCAATGCGGTCCAGCAGTTTCGTCACGGCTCGTGCCAAGGGCTCCGGGCGCGCTCCACGAAGAACCCGGCGTGCCCAGTCCTCCCAGGCGCCGTTGCCGAGGTAGTCCTCGACGAGGTCATGCGTGGCTCCCGATGCAGCCACCCACGCATCGTAGCGGCATAGCCTGGCGATCATGCGGGCAAGCTCGGGCCCGGGGTGATCGCTCGGCGTAAGCCGATGGGCAAGCACTCGGCTCGCTGCCGCCTCCAACGCAGCAAGCGCGTCTGGGGACCGCAGATAGTCGTTGACCGCTGAGCCCAGCCCGGCGAGACGATCATCCAGTGCTTCCGGTAGCACCGAACTGATGCCCACGAAGGCCTCGGCACCCGCCGCATTCAACAATTCGTGCGCAAGCCTGAAGTCCTGCTGGCGGGCTATCGGGTCACGCTGCTCGATGCATCGAGTGGACAGATCGGCCCACTGTCTGCCGTCCGATTCCTTGAGGCGATAGCCGTTGAGGCGCTGCTCCAAGCGAACCCGGGCTTCACGCAGTTCCAGTGTCTGCGTCGCGACGGGTGCATAGAGCACCTCACAGGCAAGCCCGATAGCAACGATCGCATGGCCGTTGCCGGCCTCGTATACGGCCAGCAACGCGGCGGCCAATGCGCCGAGGCGTACCGTCAAGTGCTGGCGAAACAGGGCCTTCGGTTCGTCACCCAAGGCAGCCCAGCGCTCGGCGCCCTGTTGACAGGCAACGAGCAGATCCTCGATGTCCAACGCTGCGGACCGCAGGCCGAGTACTGGCACCAGACAAGTCTCGATTGCCTCGTCGTAGGTGAGTATTGCGGCGCCCGAGGCTCTATTTCCCTCCGCCGAGGCCAGCAGCATCTCCGGCATCCAGGCCAGCGCGTACAGGCGAGGATCGACCTGACTGACATCAAGGGCGTCCTGGACCAGCTGCCAGCGGTCAACGTGCAACAGTCGATGACGAAACAACCGACCCAGCACGTCCTGTCCTAGTTGGTTTTCGGGAATCGACACCAGCAGCACGCGGCATCCAGGTTCTGGCTCGCTCAGTGCTTCACGGAGATCAAGGGGTGAGCGGCAATGACGAAGCGGCAACGTGTTTCCATCTACGATGATCGTGTCATCACCGCTCCACCCAAGCGGCCAGGCGTACGCCACGGTCACGGGTCCCGCGGCGTGCTGGAACGCCTTGGCTGCGTGCGTCGCCAACTGGGATAGCGACACGCTCACGCGAGCGAACCGCCCTTCGAGCTGGAGCGATAAACACGGCAATCGATGTCGGCGCAGAGGTCCGGATCTGCGGCCAATGCTTCTTCGACCTCACGCAGCGTCTCGCGAACTGCGCTCGCCTTCACTTTTCGCCGCTGGAACTGGCGAACGCCAACCCCAGGTGCAGGACTAGGCCCCGGCAGCGCCGGTTCTGCGACTGGGGGCGCCGGCACCTGCACCGGCTGTTCCAGCAGATGCAATGCCAAGCGATGCTGTGCTTCCAGTTGCTGATCGAGCGAGGTGACATGCTCGTCGTCGCCCAGCGCCGCGATCATTGCTTCGATGATCGCAGCGGCGTTGGGTTCCGCCTCCATTCGCGCTCGCATGATCCAGATCACGTCCCACCTCGGCGAGTTCAGGGTCTGCGTGAGCGACTGGGCCCGCGCCATGATCGTGCCCATTGCAGAGGCCGATGTCTCAATCCGCGCATTTGCGAGCGCCGTGATGCGATCGCCGGTGCCGCCCTGCGACAGTGCGACAACCAGTTCGAGACTCGCTTCCGCGGTGCGCAGGCGGGTGCCTTCGTCACCGAGCCGCCAGGCGTCCAGCTTTTTTCGCAGTGCCTGCTGGTACTCCCGCATGCCCTGGACCTTTTCACTGGCCCGGTTGCCGAGCGCTTGGGCAAGGGTCGCCACGTTGCCGGCATTGCGCCCGGCCCCGCTTCCGGCCTCGCCGAACAGGGCGTGTGCGTGCTGCACGGCGCGCGCCCATGCGTCCTCAGGCGGCAATGCCTGCTCGCGCAGTTCGCATTCGCGCTGCAGGGCGCCGATGTCCATCCGCACCGCCGTACCGTGCAGATGCGCGCTGCGACCCGTCTGTGCCGCCCAGGTCATGATGATCAGATCGGTCACATCGTCAGCCAAGCCCATAGGACGAGGCTCGTCTATCCACGTGCGCAACTGCCGAACGCTGGGATGGTTCACCCCGGCCGCAGCCATCTTTTGCATGAAGTGATTGCGCCAGTGGTCGCCCAGCGACACATGGGCCTCACCGCAAGTGGCAAGCTCCAGCGGCTGCACGATGCGGCGGATTTCGTCGCGCTGGCTGCGTTCCATGCCAGCGCGGCCATCAGGTGAATCGACCGCGTTCTGCAAGACCTCCCAAGCGCGGCGCAGCCCGGTGCGCTTGACCTCGCCCTCGAACTTCGGGTGCGCCGGGTACTGGCTGGACAGCGCCTGATCCAGCAGATTCTCAACACTTTCCTTCAACGACCCGCCCGGCGGTGGCTGCAGCCTGAGTCCGGTGAAAAGCGACTGAAAATTCTCGTCGAGCGAATGGCTGGTGTGTACCGCAGAGACAACGCCCTGCGCTATGCCGTAAGCCTGCTTCAGCGAAGCGGCCACCCTTTGGTTGAGCTGGTCACGCTGATTTTTCAGAGTGGCCCGTGCTTCAAGGCGCTCGGCAGGCTGCAGATGCGCGCCATATTCGTCCAACCGATTTCCGGACAGCACGTGGTTGAGCACGCCCAGGCGCGCCAAATCACCCAATGCACGGTCGTTGAGAAACGACGGAATCCACACCACCGTTCGCACCGATTCACCCAGCTCCCGAAACTTGTCAATGCGGGCGCGGTCATCGGACGGGCTGCAGGTTTCGTCCTCGTCGAATGGGTAGTCCATCACCAGGCGCCATACCCCGTCGGCAGGACGCAGGTTGTCGTCGGAGCACAGGCGGATGTTGTGCAACAGCAGCTCGGTCCGTTGCGAGGTGCCGCGCCACAGCCAGTTCAACTCGGGTGCCAGTACGGTGGCCGTCGCAGTGTCGATGCCGATGTCGCCAAACAGCAGTTCCTTGACCGTGCGTACCCGGTTGCCGAAGTTGTCGATGCTGCGGGCGTTCTCCAACACGCCTTCCACATCCACTCCGGATAGTTGCAGGCTGATCAGAGGATTGGCGGCATCTGTACTAATCTGGATTTCGCCCGCGTGGCTTGCCCACCCGCGTACCTTGCTCAATACGGTGCTGGCCTCTGCATTGGGCAAGGGTGATCGGATGGTGCCGTGGTTCAGTGCCGCGAGGCGTACCGGCGTGAGGTTGCGCAGCGCCTCCACTTCCGGCGCCAGCGATGACAACAGCAGAGTTTTCAGCAAGCCTGCGTCGGCACGATAGCGACGCGTCGCGTCCGGATCAGCGGTCCCGTCGCGCACATCCTGATCGGCGATTCCGTGCTCGGCCTCCAGTAGCGGCACAAACTTACGCGCCCAGACCTCGCGAGCGCGGTCGAACAGATTCTTGATCGCTGGCGTGAACGGCTCATCGCCCTCGATGATCACATCGAACAGATCACCGACCGGGATCACATCACCCAATGGCAGCCGGTCCTTGTTCTGCACCAGCAGCTGCAGCATCAGCTTGAGCGCCGTGCGCTCACGCTGCAGAAGGCTCGACAGCGCCACCAGCGCCTGCACCAGCGCCGGGCTGAACGGGTAAACCTTTTCGAACATCTGCTTGTCGCCTTCATGCGTCAGCAGAATGTCCAGTACTTCCTGGCGCACTTTGGCAGTGCGCTCAAAGGCGGCCCGCAGCTCGTTCTTCTGCGCTGGCCCTTTCACCTGCAGCAATCGCCGTTCGATGATCGCGGGCAGGTTGCGGTCTTCCAGCACGATCTTGTCGAAGCGTGCTTCCCACCACTGCAGTACGTCGGCAAAGGCCAGCTGCTGCGCACCGGGTACCGAGGCGCCGACCAACTCGCGCAGGTCGCGCTGGCGCGCAATGAAACTGATGATCGGGATTGGACGATCGGCATCACCGGCCTCGACCAGCTTGGAAACCTTCTGGCCTTCACGGTTGAGGAAGGCCTGATCCTGCGAGTGGCTGGCAAGCCACAGGATCAGCTCATCCAGGAACAGCACCACGGCGCTGTAGCCGAGGCTCTGCGCGTGGCGGGTCAGAATCGCCAGGCCACGGTCCAGGCTCACATAGTTGTTGGCGGTGGTCTCACCCTTGAGGTGGCCGAAGAAGGCATCGACCAGATCGCCCACCAGCCGCTGATGCTCCGGGTCTTCCGGCGCCGCCTGTGCAGCGATGGCATAGCTCGACGCATCCCAGCTGGTGCCGATGTCGCCCCATCCGCTGTCGCCACCGCTGCCGCCCAGAGCCGCAAAGAAGCGCTCGTCGCCCATCTGCCCCCGCAGCCGGTCGGCATCGGCGATCAGATCACCGCTGCGATAGAAGCCGGGCGTTGCCGCATCTGGATGGTGCTGGCGTACGTAGGTGGCATATCCGCCCAAGATCGCCGACTCCATGCTTTCCGCACCGATCATGTGAAACGGCACCACCAGAAACTTTCGACCCTCCCACCAGCGGTTGTGCTTGGTCACCGTCGCCGCCAATTCCGGAACCGCGCGCGCGTCGGAATCGCCTTCCAGCACCAGATCAAGCACCGCCATGAAGTGGCTCTTACCGCTGCCGAAGCTGCCGTGCAGGTAGGCACCCTTGGAACTGTTGCCGGTGACAGCAGTACCGATCAGCGACAGCGCCTGGTCGAAGCACTGCACCAGCTGGGGCGTCACCACGTATTGGGCCAGGGTTTCCTTGCGGCGGTCAGCCTTTAGCCCCTCGGTGAGCCGCAGCACGAAGTCGCCCTGATGGACGGCGTCGGGAATGTTGAAGATGTCGCCGATGGTGCTCATTCCAGCATTTCTCCCAGTGCTGCGAAGCACATCGCCCGCATTCGTTCCGGATCCAGCTCCCGATCCTGCGGAATTTTCGCCGCATCACGGATCGAATCATTCACTGCGCCAAATACCGTGTCCTTGACCCGGCAGAGGTCCTTGATCCAGTTCTCGTGCAGGGCGCCTCGCACGTCATCTCGCCAGAGCGCTGCGAGAGTGTCCAGTTCGGCCGCAAAGAGCTCAAGCGTATCGTGGATGTAGAGCAGGTCCTGCGCCTTTTTGTCGCCCGGCCGCCGATCATGGATCAGCAGCTTCTGGACGATAAAGCTCACCGGATTGGGGATACACAGGTCCTGCGCTGCCGCTGCACCCCAGTCGGCGTCCAGAGTGACGGTCCACGGCGAGCGGAGCAGCAGCTCCAGGTAGCGCAGACGCTGGGCCGTGATCCCGGCTTTCTCCAGCGTGGCGATCGGGGTGCCGTCCCCAGCGACTTCGCGCCCCACCAGCGGGGTGAGGAACTCGGCGTAGAACCCGTTCCCCTCCTCGCCCAAGGTGTACTGCGACACCGGCGGCTGATGCGTGCCTGTCAGCACCTGTTGAAAGCCTGCCTCGAGCAAGCGGACCCGGATGTTGCCCTCCAGATGCTCGCGCTCGGCAAAGGCAACATCGGCATCCAGCGTTGCCAACGGCTGGTAGGCCACCGCTCCTGCCATGGGGTGCATTCGATACAGCCGATGCGCCCAGCCGCCGACGAACACCAGCTTGTCGCCCCACGGCTCAAGGGCTTCAAGCAGCCTTGCAAACGCCTCGCGATCGTTCATTCCTGCGCGCCCAGCACATTTGCCAGAACCTTGTCCCGCAGATAATCGGCCTGCTCTGCACCGCGTGAGGGATGCGCGGAGGCATCCAGCCAGATCTGCAGCACATCCGAGACCAGCACGCCGTCCACGCGCACGGCGGCGCGAAACAGCGACTCAGGCGCGTTGGACTGCCTGAGAATGAGCTGCGGCGACTGGCCGGGAGCCGCTGGAAGCAAGCCAGGCCACGAATCCTCTGGCGATGCCGACAGCCGCCGCACATACACATAGGGCGCCACACCGCTGACATGGCCGAGCTGCAGCAGGTCGGCGGCGGCAAACAGGCCGACGCAGGCATCCATGCGCGAGACGAGCTTGGCGAGTTGGCGCGCGCCGGCCGCAGGAATCAGGTAAGCCATCCGCAGCTCCGGCGAAGAGCGCATCGCGGCCGATTGCCAACGCCGAAACAGCTCACGGCGCCGCACCAGCCGGAACGAGCCGCTCGACTCGTCCAGAAACCCGTCTTCCTTCAGGCGTTGCACGAAGCGGGAAGCGCTCATGGCCGACACGCTCGCGGCCTTGGCGAGTTCCGATACACCGCGGTATTCGCCACGCGGTGCGTTCGACAAACGCTCGGGCAACTCGGGTGCCAGCAGCACCTTCAGCATCCATTGATTGAGGTCGGAAAACAGTTCCGAGGCTTTGCGCGGCTTCGCAAGCTTTCTTCCGCGCAGCTGGCGAAGCGCTTCCACATTGAGCGCATCGAGGCCCGGGCCGATGAATCGGCTGCCGCCCGCCTCCGACACCAGTCCAATCGCGACATCCGGCGCGTAGTCGCGCTGGAACTGTTCGACTTTGTCTAACAAGGACGACGAGGACTGGCCAACCTGCACTATAGCCAGCGGCTGCATGCCGTGCTCGGCATAGCGGCGGGCCTGCAGGATGGCCTGCGAAAGCAGGGCAAGCACACGGTCGGGGCGGCCTTCCGCAAGGCATTTGAGCGCGATCGCGTAGCGGAGCAATCCCTTGCTGGCGACCATATCGGGGCGCAGGCTTTCTGCGCCCGCCTCGACCTCGACCATCCAGCCGTGCGCGTGAAACAGTTCGGCTAGACGCCTCGCTGCCGACGCGTCGTTGTCTGGGGCTGAGGACGACGGAGGCATAGGTTGCAGGTCAGTCTACCGTGGCCATGTTATACACCACGGCCATGGTAGTTACCACGGCCGCGGTAGATTACTCTGGTCGGACGGCGGCCTTTCCTGCGCCAGCGCCACGCTTTTTCGTCTTGGGCTTCGCGATAGCGGCCGCCAGCGCCTGATGCGGTGCCTCGCCCTCGCGCTGCTGCCGTTTCAGATCGTGGAAATTAACGGTTGGAAGCATGACAAGACCTGCCGGCATCCTGGCCGTAAGCGTGCACACCTGCTCGAGAATGGCCGACCAGAGCAAGGACGTTCCATTAACCACGATGAGGTCTTCGACATCTCCGAGCGCTTCCGTGCCCGGCAGCGCCCTGACTTCCGCTCCTGCCTCGATATCGATGAGATAGGGCGAGAAGCGCGCATCCGTGTTGTCGGACGGCTCGTTACCGATCACAACATGCAGGGTCAGGAAAAAGCTGCGCTCGGAAGACGTCGCTCCTTCCGTCGGAGTGAACCCGACATGGGTCTGAATGGTGACGCTTTCAAAATTGAACGGCGCGTCCGATGGCGGAGTGCCGCTGTCCGTAAAGCGCGCCGCGTCCAGCTCCACGCTCACGCGCCGGAACAAAATCGGGCTCAATTGGATGGGTGCTGACCTCATCGATACGCCTCTCGATGCATCATGTACAGATCATGGTTCACCGACGTTGCACTACGCGGCTGCTCCGACGCATCTTTTGGCCACTTGCGAAGCAGGGTCTGGCCCATCGCGCGACATGACTGACCGGCAGCACCAATCTTCGCCCAGCTGCTGGTCTCTGCATCCACTTTGCGCACGTCAGCAATAACGCGCAGCTTCTGCTTGCGTTCGTCCTCGCAGCGCGCCGCCCACAAGGGCAGCTCGACGTCGGCTTTGTCCGCAAGCCAACGGATCACGTCCATCTTCTCGATGGCCAGCTGCAGCAAGCGCGTGGTGGAATCGTCCGGGTAGCTGGTTTCATTCTCGTAACGCGAGAACGCAATCTTGCCCTTGCCGAAGATCTTTGCTGCGGCCTGTTGAGTGATGCCGTAGCGCCGGCGCAAGCTGCAAATCTCCTCGCCCAACAACAGGTGACCGTACGCCGCCTTTCGTGCTTTCAGTCGCCGCAGATTTTCAGAATGCTGGGCAGCGCGGGTTTCCTCGCTGCCACAGGCCGGGCAGCGCGAGGTCAACAGCTCAATGGACACGGCTTGACCGCGCGGATGAAACACGCGATCGCGGGTCGCCGGCTGCATTTCAGCCTGCCGGCATGCGCGGCAGAGTCGGGATTTTTCCTGCGTCATTCGGTCACTCCTACATCCAGCAATCTGGATGACTAAAGATGGCAGCTGATCAAGACGAGCGTCAGTACGCCGTCTTCCTCAAGCGAAAATTTCAGGTAGTAGTTGATATCGCCGTACCGCGTACGGCACCTGGACACGTGGTCGTATCGGATCGCGTAGGCATCACAGGCATGCCAATGGCCATTGCGGTCTTCACACCACTCTGCGCCCTTGTGATCGGCCGATGTAAGGCAGTTGATGCAATCCAGAAGCTCGTCCAGTTCCCATTGCAGATCCTCAAGGTTGTTCTCCACCTTTTGGGTTGCAAACCGCACTTCACCCACTTCGCCGCTCTTGATCGCCTGCTGCAAACCTTCGAGATCGAACAGCGGCCGGCCACCGATCTTGCGCTTCCCTTGCGCTGGTGGCGTGAGCCCATTCGGGTCGACCAGCCATAGCGAAGTCACCTAAGTTATCACCATGATAAGTTCTCTGCCTGAATGAATCATCAGGAGGCCTTCCTCCGCCGGCCGCTTGTTGTGGCGGCGGGGCGCCATTCGCTCAAGGTTTCGCTGGTCCAGCCGTGGCGGTTGAGCTGTTCGCTTAGCCAGCTCTTGAAGTAGTCGCCGGGGCGGACGTCCAGTTCGGGGTCCATGGCGTTGTGCCACTGCAGGACCCAGGGCAGGTCTTCCTCGATGGCGGTGAGCAGTGGGACCAAGTGCACGGCGTCGATGCCGCTGTTCTGCTCGATGCGCAGGTAGCTTCCGGCCAAGGCGCGCACGCGCTGGGCGGGGTTCCAGCCGGCCCAGCCGTAGAGCCATTCAACGTGAGCCTCGGGGTTGGGCACGGTGAAGAAGCGCTCTTTGGACACGTCCAAGCCACCGCGCAGGCGCCACAGGGTGGTGTTTAGAAAATCGGCGCTGGTGTACTTGGGCGGGGCGGCGATGTGGCCGACCTCGGCGAGCTTGCGCTTGTCCTGCGCGGGCTTGATGCGCGCTAGCCACGCGCTCTCAGATTCGTCCCGCTGTTGCGGGTGCGCGGTGGCCGCCTCGGCATCCAGCGCATCCTCGCGGCGCTGCTGCTGCCAGGTGTGCTCCCAGTCGGCGCGCTTGCGCAGGCCGGGCTCCTTGTAGCGCAGCACCTTCAGCGCCGGCACCGATTCGTCCTTGAGCAGGGCGAGGATCAACGCCGGCACGTCGAAACCGGGCTGGCCGGTGTAGAGCGCCGCCACAGCCATGAAATTGCTGTCGCGCTCGGCATGGGCGGCGAGGTCGGGCACCCGCTGCAGCGCGGATTCCGACCAGTAGGCCGGGGTTTCCAGCCGGTCCAGCAGCCAGCTCTTGAGGGCGGCCTGCTCCAGCGACTCCCAACTCGGCTGGTTCCAGCGGCGCTTGTATTCGGGCCGCTCCAGTAGGCCGATCCAGGCGTTGGATTCGATCAGCGCGATGCGGCGCTCGACGAGGGCGCGGTAGCCGGCGGGCCAGTGGGGGGGTAGTTCGGTTATTGGCGTAGAGCCGTGGCGCTCGAACCACTTTGTCTGCATGTTTCCTGCTGCGACACGGCGCGCAATCACGATTTCAAAGGCGCGCTCGCCGAGCTCAATCTTCGGTGGCTGATGGAGTAGGTGTATCGGTTCGTCCAGCAGACCGTAGGCGTGATAGCAGCACCAGTCGATTTCCTCTTGGACGGTCATCATTTGCGACAAGATCAAGCCCGCCTGGAGACAACTCATATCCAGCTGGGCACGGCTCAGCCGCGGCGCGCTTGCCAGACGTGCGGGCAAGCTCGCCACACGCCGGCTCGCTAGCCGATCGATTTCCCGACAGAGAGTCAATGGCTGCTGGGCAGGCACTGGAAATTTTTCCAGCCGCGTTCCAGCGTGTTGATAGAAGTCGTTCCACTTCTCATCTTTGCTGCTGCCGCCACCTGGCCCGCCTTTATTGTGACAAACCTGTTGCAGCCAGAAACACGCTGTCGAGCTGTTCAGCAGCCCGAGCAGGCCAAGGTGCTCGTCCTCGCTGGCGGCCGCCGGTAGCTTGATCACCGGCGCGGTTTGCTTGAACACCTTGCCGCCGCGATCCAGCACAAAGTGGTTGTGGGTGGCGACTTCGGCGAAGGCGATACTTGGACCAGAAAGCTTGCTCTCTGACCAGTAGACATAATCAAACCATCTCAGCCCACGCTCCGTTTTGAACTTGCCAAAGTACAGATTGCTGGACAAGTTCGATCGAGCGGCCCAAGCGTATTTGGCTATCGGTTCGCATTCTTCGACTGACTGGGTCAGCACAGGAAAAACCACACCGATGTCTGTGGCGATTTCCCAGTCACGAACCTTATCTCCCTCCACGAATGATCGGGCTAACTCACCTAGCTGGAGCCGCCGCAAAACATGATTTGGCGACACATAGATGTCGTCTTCGCCAGTTATCGCCGCAAATCCGATCTCAGTCGTGTGATCGGCAAGCCTAGTGGAAGCTGCATTGTTGATCGCCTCCAAGACTTCAGGAGCCGAACCTCCCTGAAGACTCCACGGGTGCGTAACCAGCCGCACACGCTCCATGTCCGACACGCTGATGAAGTCATTGCTGCGTCCGGGCCTGTCGATCAACTCGACAATCGATGACCACACTAGGCCGCGTGCGGGATCGTCCGGCGTCGACGGCTCACCGCGGATGCCGAGCACCGCACGCAGCTTGTCAGACACCGGCTTGCGGTTGCGCCCCAGCAGGATCACCGTCGGCGTGCCGTGGCCGGGAATGTAGGCACCGGAGGTATGGATCAGATGGGTCAGATCCTGCTGCGGCAGATAGTCCTCAATCAGCTTCTTGCCGAATTCGCGCTTCATGAAGCTGTCGGCGGTGATCAGGCCGACATAGCCGGCGTGTCCGTCGCCGGCACTCAGCGCCAGCTGAAAAAAGCGCTCGGTGAACGGCACGCCGAGTGAGAACTTGCGGTGGCAGCTGGTATAGCGCTCTCGGTACAAAAGGTTCAGCGCCTTGTCGCTGGCAGTGATGTAGGGCGGGTTGCCAACCACGGCGTGGTACTGCTGGCCGAGAATGCGGTGGATTTCGTCCCAATCTTCGGCGGCGTAGACGTGGGCGTACTCGGCCGCCACGTCGGTATCGAACAGCTTCAGTTCGGTCAGGCCTAGGCGCGGGCCGTGCAGCAGCGAGTCGCCGGTGGTCAGGTTCAAGCGCCAGCGCGGGGCTTCTTTCAGGGTATTGATTCCGCTGGCCTGCAGCGCGGCCACCAGCAGGCGGAAGCGGGCAATGGCGACGGCGAAGGGGTTGAGGTCCACGCCGTACACGCCGGACAGCGCCTCGATCACTTGCTCGCGCGCATCCAGCCCCGGCGCCTGCTTGCGCCACGCGGCCAGCAGGTGCTGGAAGGTGCCGAGTAAAAAATGTCCCGAGCCGCAGGTCGGGTCGATCAGGCGGATGCCCTTCAGGCCGAAGGTCTGGATGGCCGGCGTGAGCGTGCGGTCGAGGATGAACTCTTCGACGAACTCTGGGGTTTGCAGCAGTGCGTAGCGTTTTCGCGCGGCTTCGGACAGATCCTGATACAGGTCGCCAAGGAAACGGGTGTTGAGCGACGCGTCGGAAAAATCGTGCAGCAGGTGGCCGTGATCGGGGTCGATGCGCTGCCAGAAGGTCAGCAATGCTCGCGCGGCTTCGTAGCTGACAGGCAGTGCGAACAGCGGATTGTGGGCGCGGTCGAACAGGCCGGTGATGGCGGGGATGGCGGCCATCTGGTCGAAGCAGTGCTGCAGGTAGTGGCGTTCGTTTTCTGTGGGGTGATGGCGAAAGAATTCGCTGGCAGCGTCTTTTGCGCGGCGCAGGGCGTCGCCGGGGCCGGCGATCAGCGGGGTGGTGATCAGGCGGTTGTCTTCGCAGAAGCGCACGAAGGTGCAGGCCAGCAGCCAGGCGACTGCGCCCTGCGTGACTTCGTTGTCGCTCCAGGCGCCGAAGGTGTCGGCGGTGCGGCCGGCGGCGAAGGCGGCCTTGTAGTCGGCCTGCAGACGGGCTTTAAGTCCGGGGAGTTCCTTGATCTGCTGGCGCAGGTCGGCTTCGAGTTTCTTTTGCTGGGATTGCAGGTCGGACAGCAGCTTGCGGGAATCAATCACGAACGGCTTCCTGCGATTGCGGGGCTTGCGGTTGCGGGGTGTGCGGCGGATGCGGCGCGATAGCGTTGTGCCAGCCAGGCTTTGGGGAGGTGGGTCCAGTCGGCCGGGGTGATCACCGGCAGCGTGGCGCCATCGAGCATGGGCGCCTGGTGGCTATCGCCCGGAATCAGCAGCAGGCGTGCGGGCATCGACGAGCCAAGCGCGGCATCGCGCAGGCTTTGGATCAGGCCGATCTGGCCGTAGCGGACCAGCAGGCCAAGGTGCTGGACGATCAGCGGCCGCGGGTCGTCGCACAACTGCTGCAGTACCTGCGGCATTGCCTTCTTCGCCAGGGTGTTGAGGCGACGCCAGTCGACCGAATCGTGCGCGGTGCGATCGGCCTGCCGCACCACCTGCCAGTCGGCGCCGATCTGGTCGGCCTGCGCGCGCAGGGTGTCGATCAACAGGCGATCAAGGCTGAGCGTGGCCGTGTCGAAGTGCTGCGCAAGCTTTTGAGCGGCGTCTTCGATGTGCGACAGCGCGCAGCTGACCAGCAGGGTGCGCCGGCTGTCCAGCGCGCGACGGATCGCCTTTTCGAACTGCTCGGCCTCGCGCGCTTCAGGCGAGTGTGCGTCGGCACCCTGGGTTGCCGTGTTACTGCGACGCAGGGTGCTGGTATGGCGGGTAAGGCCGCTGCTGTGCGCCTGCATCGCGTAGCCGGCTGGCAGGCCATCGCTGGGCTCGTGCCACTGCAATGGAAACTCGATGCGGGCCAGCAGGTGATCCAGCGCGGGCCGGCCGGGCAGCCGGTCGGCGTGGCTGAAGCGGCTTCGGATGCGGATGTGCAGCTGCTCGACGCTGAGCCGGCGCGCACCCAGCAGGCTGTTCGCGCCCAGCCGCAGTGCGCGCTCGGCCGGCATATGCCGTGGGTAAAGCTCCAAGCGGCTGGACAGGGCGATATCCGGGGACGCGGCCACCGCCAGACGCAGGCGCCGATCGGGGCTTAGCGGCTGGTCGCGGTCCGGCGTAATGACCGACGCCAGCGCATCTTCCACGCGGCGCGGGCTGGGCAGCGGATCCTGCTGTGCCAGCGTGCGGGCCTGCGCAGCGAGAGCCTTGGCGTACTCCGAGCGCTCCGCCGGCGGCGCGGTGAATGCCTGGCCGAGCTGGTCTGTCGCAATGACCAGCAGCACCGCATGGCCGCGGTACAGCACGAAGCGGGCCGACTCGCGGCCGGCCTCGGTTTCAAGCGCTGCCTGCACCACGGCGGTGGCCTGCAGTAGCCGGTCGGGCCCCTGCACGGTGGAGCCATGGGCGCTAAGCAGGCGGCTGGCCACTTCCTCCAGCGTGACGATGCCTTCCCGGCGCTGCACGAAATCCGCCACTTCATCGCGAAGCGAGGTCATCCAGCCGTTCTTGCCCCATTTCTCCACTGCCTTGTCGATGGCGGCCTGGGCTTCGCTGCGGGTACTGCCGCAGGCCTCGGCGGCGTCACGCGGGGTGGGCAGGTCCAGAAGGGCCGGGCGCTGTTCTCGTGCGTGTCCGAGCCACGCACCGACCATGCTCGCCTCGCCATCGTCCAGCTTGATCGACTCCAAGCTTTTGATGAGCCGATCAATGCTCAGGACGCCCGAGGCATCGTCGGGCACGTCACCGGGCGTGGCCTTGCCCAGGTGAGCGGCCAGGCGATCACGTAGTTCGCGCAAGCGGCGGGTAATCTGCTGGCCGATGCCGCGATTGCGGTAGAAGCGCATGCCGTGCAGCCCGAGAAGCTGTCCGACAGTGGTGGCGCCGATGCGGTCGGCCGCGTTGAGCTCGCGCGGGCTCAGGCCGAGCACAGCCAGCGGAGTGGTGAGGTTGAGATCCTCGATGCGAGCCAGATCGATCTCGGCCGCGCCGTCATCTTCAGTGTCGTCAAGCGTGGTCTGGTCGATGTGTTTGAACACCCCTTTCCAGGCCAGGTACATCTGTTCGGCATTGTCGTAGCGCTGCGTGTGATCGCTGTGCACCACCTTGGCAAAGAAGTACGCCAGCGCGTCGCGCACCGACGCGTCGAACTTCTCGGTATCAAGGCTCGCTTCCTCCCTGCTGCTGGCCGGGTCTTGGCCGGCACTGCCCCACGTGGGCAGGGTGCCGGTGGCCAGCTCATGCAAAGTCATGCCGGCAGCAAAGCGCTCGGCGTGCAGATCCCAGCGCGCCGGGCGACGACGGCTGAGGAAAGGATCGAGGTAGGGCGGCGTGCCGGCGCGGATGTTGTCGATCGGCGCACGCGCCAGTGAGAAGTCGAAGAGCTTTAAGGTGAGCGCACGCTTGCGATTCTCGCCGATGCCGATGTTTTCGGGCTTGATGTCGCGGTGGTTGATGCCCTCGCGCTCCAGATGCACCAAGGTGCTGATCAGCTCGTCGCCGAACCGTTCCAGCAGGTCGAGTGACAGCGGGCCTTCCTTACGCAGTCGCTGGCCAATGGTCTGCTCGCCCGCCTGCTCGATGAAGATCGCGGTGAGCCCATCGATGTCGTACAGGCCGAGGCACTTGACGATGTTCGGATGGTGGAGCTCCTGCAGCGTGCCGGCTTCCACGCGCAGGCGCTCGTTGAACGACAGGTCCTTGGCGATCTTCAGCACGCCAACCTGCTCGCCGAGTTGGACCGACAGCGCGTGACAGGTCGAACCGCTGCCCAGCCGCCGCAAAACTCTGAAACCGCCGGTCAGCAGATCACCCTGTTTAGCGTCGGCTGGCTTGGCGCCGAGTTCGGGTTCGGGCGTGGTCAGCGCGTCTTCCACATCGTCGAGCAGACGCAGAAATTCGCGCACATCGGACGGACGGTCGGTCGGGTTGGGGTCGGTGGCCAGCTGGATCAGGTGCTGCAGGCTGTCTGGCGTGCCGTCGAGCGATTCGGAAATCAGCAAGCCCGGGCCGCTGCGGCACTTGTCCAGCATCTGCTCGAGATCCGCGGCTGGATGCTGTCCACTGAAGATCGCGTAGCTCAGTGCACCGAGCGAAAACACGTCGATGCTGGCAGCGTCGTAACCGTGGCCGGCGATCACCTCGGGTGGGGCGTAGATGGCGGACAGCGGATTGTCGATCACGCCGGCGAGCTGGCCGGCATGGAGGGTCATCCGGCTCGCAGAGTGCGTGTCGGGGTCTCCGGATCCGCTTTGCCAGTCGCGGATCCACGCATGCAGCCGACCATCCGGCGCTTCCTCCACCTCGATGGTCCAGGGACTCAGCGCGCGATGGTAGATGCCGCGCTGGTTGGCATACGCCAACGCCTCGCCGATCTGGCGAACCAAGTCGAGCCGCTGACTGATGCCCAGTGGCGCGCAAGCAACATCTAGACGGTGCGCCAATCGCTGTGCGTCGGGATGATAGTCGTAAATCAGCGCCGGCCCGATGTCGCTGTCAGTGAGCTGAATTGGCGCCAGCACGTGATCATGCCGGACCTCGCGCAGCAACTCGTATTCACGGGTAGCGATGTCCTTGCGCTCGCGCTTCTCGGCATCTGCCGCCTTCTGCGCGGAGTGGAAGATGCGCACGCGCTTGCGGTCGTTCTCGACGCGGGCGTGGCGGGCCTCCCAATCTTGGTAGCGATCGTTCTCGCTGATAAGCCGGGTGAGCTGGTAGTCCCCGACCGACGCGGCGCGCGTGCGCTGGCGCAGCCCGAGCTGCTCCATGGCCCGGGCGAGCGAGCGTTCCATGTCACGCGGGACCGGTGGGCGCCCCTCCACTTCCGTTGCCCTTCCCTGGATCAAGTCGACAATGCTCGATCTGCCCTTGCGATCTGCATCCGGTCGCAGATAGACGTGCTGGGCGGCGACGTCGTCCAGTCGGAGGACAGCCTGCGGCGACGATAGAAACACCGCTGCCTGAACGTACGGCAATCGCCCGTTCTTGAATGCCAACTGCCGCGCTAGCAGCGACTTAAGCTTCTTGGCCTTGCGGTTGGCCAGCAACAACGGGTTTTCCTCGTAGCGGAGACGTCCATTCGGGGATGTGATCGCCCAGGTGGTCTGGTTGCCAGCGACGGTACCCGCCCAGTGCTTGATTTCAATCAGATAGACGCGATCAGTTGAGCCCACGAGGGCGTCGACCTCGTTGATGCTGCCGTCTTCGGCAATGAATTCAAAGTTCGACCAAGCGCGAAACGGCGACTCATCGGGCAGGCGTGCGCGCAGCAACTCCAGAGCCGCTTGCTCGTGAGCAAATGCTGATGGATGCACCACGTGCCATCGACCCGACGTAGTCATTGCTACCCCTGAACCAAACCCCGGCACATCTTAGCGTTGCAGTCAGCTCGATGGCACCGATGCGCGGTTGTCGGGTCCGCGCCCGAGATTGATCCGTGTCTTGCCGCGCACGGCGGACGCGGACTCGCCGAACGGACTTAATGACATCACGAGGTCATGGTCCGGCGGCTCGCACGCATCGCCAATGGGACGAATCAGCATCCGCGCAGCTGTACGTGCGGCGGCCGCTATGCATACGCTGACACTCATCGCAGTGCGAGTGCTCGATGTGCGTCGTACGGTTTGCCCAGGAAGATAGCTAACCCTGGCAGACCAGCGACCGCACCAAAGCGTCGTCATCGCTTACTTCAACGGAAGGCGCGGGGCACCGTTGGACGTCTGGCTACTTGCCGATGCAGAACTTGCCGAATATCTCGCCCAGCAGATCGTCGCTGCTGAAATCGCCCGTGATCTCGGCCAGCGCCTGCTGGGCGTGACGCAGGTCGTCGGCGGCGAGCTCGCCCGCGCGCGTGCTGCGCAATG
>JBBQAW010000032.1:0-22222 GCA_038316815.1 Burkholderiales bacterium | reverse complement strand
GCGCGTGGGCAGGCAGCTGGGCATTCCGGTGGTGTACGAAGTGCGCGCCTTCTGGGAAGACGCGGCCGTGGACCATGGCACCACCCGCGAAGGCAGCCTGCGCTACCGTGCCACGCGTGCGCTGGAAACGCGGGCGCTGCGTCAGGTGGCCCATGTCTTCACGATCTGCGAAGGCCTGCGCCGCGACATCGTTGCCCGTGGCATTCCGGCTGCGCGTGTCACTGTCATTCCGAATGCAGTGGACGTTGACGCCTTCGCCGTGGGCGGCCAGCCCGACGAGGGGTTAAAGACCCAGCTGGGCTTGCAAGGCGCCACCGTGCTGGGCTTCATCGGCAGCTTCTATGCCTATGAAGGGCTCGACCTGCTGCTGGACGCACTGCCCTTGCTGCTGCAAAGCCGGCCCGATCTGCGTGTGCTGCTGGTAGGTGGCGGCCCCCAAGACGCGGCGCTGAAGACCCAGTCCCAGGCGCTGGGCGTGGCCGACAAGGTGGTGTTCACCGGCCGTGTGCCGCACAGCGAAGTGCATCGCTACTACGACCTGGTCGACGTGCTGTGCTACCCGCGTCATTCCATGCGCCTGACCGAACTTGTGACGCCGCTGAAGCCGCTGGAAGCCATGGCCCAGGGCCGCCTGCTGGTGGCCAGCGACGTGGGCGGCCACAAAGAATTGATTCGTGATGGCGAAACCGGTGTGCTGTTCCGTGCTGGCAGCGCACCGGCACTTGCCGCCGCCGTGCAACAACTGCTGGGCCGCCGGCAGGACTGGCCCACGCTTCGCGCTACCGGCCGGCGTTTTGTCGAGACTGAGCGCAACTGGACTGTCAGCGTCGCGAACTACGTGGCGCCCTATGCCGCGCTGACAGCGTCGCGCCAGGTCGCCTGATGCCTTCATTGGCAGGTCTGCACATTGGCCTGGTCGGGCCCCTGCCACCGCCCGCAGGCGGCATGGCCAATCAAACGCGCCAACTGGCCGAACTGCTGCGCTCGGCCGGGGCGCAGGTCACGCTGGTGCAAACCAACGCGGCCTATCGCCCGGCCTGGGTGGGGCGCGTGCCGTTGCTGCGGGCCGTGTTCAGGCTGCTGCCGTACCTGGCGGCACTGTGGCGCACGGCAGGGCGCGCGCGGCTGATGCACGTGATGGCGAATTCGGGCTGGTCCTGGCACCTGTTCGCGGCGCCGGCCATCTGGGTGGCCGGCCTTCGTGGCGTGCCTGTGGTTGTCAACTATCGGGGCGGTGAAGCGGCCAGCTTCCTTGCAGGTTCAAGGCGCAGCGTGGCCTGGTCGCTGCGGCGAACGGCACGGCTCATCGTGCCTTCGGGCTTCTTGCAGCAAGTGTTCCGCCAGCACGGCCTGGCAGCGCACATCGTGCCCAACATCGTTGATCTGCAGCGCTTCCGTCCGGCGGAGGGCGCGCATGCAGGCGCGCCGCATCTGCTGGTGGCGCGCAACCTGGAACCCATTTACGACAACGCCACCGCGCTGCGCGCGTTTGCCCTGGTGCAGCAGGTTCATGCCCAAGCCCGTTTGACGGTGGCTGGAACCGGGCCCGAGCTGCCCGCTTTACAGGCGCTGGCCAGCGAACTGGGCATCGCTGACCGGGTCGATTTTGCCGGCCGACTGGACCGTGACGCCATGGCCGAGCGTTTGCGCCACAGCACGGTGGCACTGAACCCCAGCCGCGTCGACAACACGCCCAATTCGGTGCTGGAAGCCCTGGCCAGCGGTGTGCCGGTCGTCAGCACCAACGTGGGCGGCGTGCCCTTCCTGGTGGAACATGGCAGCACCGCCTTGCTGGTGCCGCCCGGCGACCCCGCCGCCATGGCCGGCGAAGTGCTTCGCTTGCTGCGCGAGCCCACCCTGGCGGCACGGCTGGTGGCCAATGGGCTGCGTGAAGTGGAGCGCTACACCTGGGCGGCTGTCGCGCCGTGCCTGGGCCAGGTTTACACGGTCGCGCTGGCCAGCCGCGGGGCCTGAAGTCGATGTACACGCGTTTCGTTTCCGGTCTGGTGTTCCCGCTGCAGGAACGCCTGAAGCACCACAGCACTGTGGCTGCGCGCCGCAGCTTGGAAGCTTCGCAATGGTGGCAACCTGAACAAATCCAGTCCTTGCAGGTCGAGCGCTTGCGCCGGCTGCTGGTGCAAGCAGGCAAGCAGGTGCCTTACTACCGCGAACTTTTCCAGCGTCTGGGTTTCGATCCAGAAACCGTCACCCAGGTGAAAGACCTGCAAGCCTTGCCGCTGCTGGACAAGGCCACCATCCGCGCCCACACCGAAGCCATGAAGAACCCGCAAGCCCAGGGTCTGGCGCGCTTCAACACTGGCGGCAGCAGCGGCGAGCCGCTGATCTTCTTCATCGGCAAAGAACGCGTCAGCCAGGACGTGGCCGCCAAGTGGCGCGCCACCCGCTGGTGGGGCGTGGACATCGGCGACCCCGAAATCGTGGTTTGGGGTTCGCCCATCGAACTTGGCAGCCAAGACCGCGTGCGCATGCTGCGCGACAAGCTGATGCGCACACAGTTGTTGCCCGCTTTCGAATTGACCGACGCCAAGCTGGACGCCATGTTGGCCACCATCCGCAGCACGCGCCCGCGCATGCTGTTCGGTTACCCCAGCGCACTCAGCCACATCGCAAGGCATGCACAACAGCGCGGCCAACGCATGGACGACCTGGGCATCCGCGTGGCCTTTGTCACCAGCGAACGCCTGTACGACGACCAGCGCGCCAGCATCAGCCAAGTCTTCGGCTGCCCGGTGGCTAACGGCTACGGCGGCCGCGATGCCGGCTTCCTCGCCCATGAATGCCCCAGCGGCGGCATGCACCTGACGGCTGAAGACGTGGTGGTGGAACTGCTGGACAGCGCCGGCCAGCCCGTGCCCGTGGGTGAGGCTGGCGAGATCGTCGTCACCCACCTGGCCACCGGTGACTTCCCCTTCATTCGTTACCGCACCGGCGACGTGGCTGTGATGGACCACCGCCGCTGCGCCTGCGGCCGCGGGCTGCCGATGTTGAAAGAGATACAGGGGCGCAGCACAGACTTCGTGGTAGCGCAGGACGGTACGGTCATGCACGGCCTGAGCCTGATCTATGTGCTTCGTGACCTGCCTTCTGTGCAAGGCTTCAAGATCGTGCAGACCAGCCTCGACCACACCCTGGTGCAGGTGGTGCCGGGGCCAGGCTTTGACGCAGAACAGGAACGCAGCATCGTGAACGGCTTGCGCCGCCGGCTGGGCGCAGGCGTGCAGGTGTCGGTCGAACGCGTGGCCGCCATTGCGCCCGAGAAGTCGGGCAAGTTCCGCTATGTCATCAGCCATGTGCCGGCCAAGTTGGCTACGGCAGAGGCAACAGCGCATGCGTGACTTCATCCTGATGTCCATCATCATCCCCTGGGCGGCAGTTGCGTTGCGGCACCCGTGGATCGGCGTGCTGCTGTGGGTGTGGGTCAGCCTGATGAACCCGCACCGCTACACCTGGGGTTTCGCCTACAACGCGCCGGTGGCCATGATTGCCGGGGTGGCCACATTGGTTGGCTTCCTCTTCACTGCACAGAAGAGCAATCCGTTCAAGGCATCGCCTGCCGTCTGGTTTGTGCTTTTGACGGTGTGGATCACTATTTCCTGGCTGATGGGTCTGGATACCGCAGAGCAGTTTGGGCAGTGGGACAAGGTGATGAAGGTCAACTTGATGGTGCTGGTGACCTTGATGCTCTTCCGCAGCAAGCTGCAAATCTTCTGCCTGGTGTGGGTGCTGACGCTGTCGGTGGCGCTGCTCAGCGCCAAGGGCGGCATCTTCACGGTCTCGACCGGGGGGTCATACCGGGTTTGGGGGCCGCCAGACTCGTGGATTGAGGGCAACAACGAGTTCGCTGTCGCCACCATCATGACAATCCCCCTGCTGCGTTTCATGCAATTGCAGGTGAAGGCGAAGTGGCTCTCCGTGTCTCTGATTTTGATGATGTTGCTCAGCGCGGCGTCGGCCTTGGGTTCGCAGTCGCGCGGCGCGTTTCTGGCCATCGTGGCCATGACCACCGTGCTGTGGTGGCGCGGGCAGAACCGGCTGCGTAACGGTGTGCTGCTGCTGGTCTTGGGCGCCACCATGATTGCCGCCATGCCCTCGACCTGGAGTGACCGCATGGACACCATCGAGACCTACGAGGAAGACAGATCGGCGCTAGGGCGCCTGAGCGCCTGGTGGGTGGCCTTCCGCGTGGCGCAGAACTATCCGTTCGGGGTCGGTTTCCAGCTCACCAGCCCAGAGTTGTTTGAAGCCTATTCGCCGTACGGTACCGAGTACGGCCAGGCGGTGGCACACAGCATCTGGTTCCAGATGATGGGTCACCACGGGTTTATTGGTCTTTTCCTGTTCCTGGCCGTTTGGGTATCCACCTGGTTCGTGGCGGGCAAGCTGCGAAAGGCTGCAGCCCAGCGCAGCGACATCAAATGGGTAGGCGACCTGGGCGCCATGTCGCAGGTGTGCGTGGTGGGCTACGCCGCTGGTGGTGCCTTCCTGCAAATGGGGTACTACGACTTCCCGTACTACGTGATGGCCATCGTATGCATTACCTATGCATGGGTTCGGCGCGAATCTTGGCAGACCGACAGGCCCGACCCAGGCGGCTGGCGAACGCTGATCGGCCTGGCAGATGCAACAGACCCAACGCCAAACCCGAGGCCGAGCGCGACCACAGGTGCAGCCACAGGCTATGGCGGCGGTAACGCAGGGATTACCGTAAGCGCCCGGCCGCCCGATCGGCGCGACGCGCCTCCCGCGCGTACCGCGCCTGATCGCTGAACCGATGAAGCCTTTGTTGCATTGGCTTGCGCCGGCCGGCCCCAAGGCTCGGCTTTCGACGCTGATCTTCCACCGCGTGGTGGCACACCCAGACCCGCTGTTTCCGGCAGAAGTTGATGCCAAGCGGTTCGATGCCATTTGCGCCTGGCTGCGCGCCTGGTTCAACGTGTTGCCGCTTGACGAAGCCGTGCAGCAGCTGCGTGAAGGCAGGTTGCCAGCGCGTGCGCTGGGCATCAGCTTCGACGACGGCTATGCCGACAACCACGATGTCGCGTTGCCGATCCTTGCTCGCCATGGCTTGCCGGCTACCTTCTTCGTCGCCACTGGCTTTCTGGACGGCGGGCGCATGTGGAACGACAGCATGATCGAACTGGTCAGGCGCGCGCCCGGGCCAGAACTGGACCTGTCGGCGCTGGCCCTGCCAGCGCTGGACACCCTGGACTTGACGTCGCTGGAGGCGCGCCGCCAGTCTGCCCGCAGCCTGACGATGGCTTTGAAGTACTTGCCGCTGGCTGAGCGCGCAGAGAAAGTGGCACACGCCGAAGCCATTGCGCGGCAGCGCGCCGTGGTGCTGCCGGTTGACCTGATGATGACCGCCCAGCAAGTACGCGCGTTGCGCGTGTCTGGCATGCAGATAGGCGCGCACACGGTGAACCACCCCATCCTTCAAACCCTGACCGATGAGGCAGCGCGTGCAGAAATCGCTGTCGGCCGTCGACAGCTGGAAGGCATCGTCGATGCTCCGGTGAAATTGTTCGCCTATCCCAACGGCAAGCTCGGCCAAGACTACGGCGCGCGCGACGCAGCGCTGGCGCGTGATAGCGGGTTCGACGCGGCATTCACCACCCACGCAGGGCATTCCACCGCCAGCACAGACCCCTTCCAACTGCCGCGCTACACGCCCTGGCAGACTGACCGGTGGCGGTTCGGTTTTCAGCTCGCACGCAACCTGTCCAGCGCTTAGCCGCACCCACTTCTTCGGCTGTCATGTCGTCTTGTGGCGGGCAAGCGCTGCCGGCGTGACGCATGCCCTACGTGGCCTGCAGGCTGGGTGCCAGAATCAGTGGCACTTCCATCGACCCCTGCGCTGCGGCCCCACTGCGAATTGCGCACCCCATGACCGAGTCCCCGCTGATCAGCGTCATCGTCCCTTGCTACAACGCCCGCCCGTGGATTGCGGCCGCGCTGCGCTCTGTGCTGGCGCAAGGCGTGGGCCCGCTGCAGGTACTTGTGGTAGACGACGGCTCACAGGACGAAACCGGCGCCTTCGTTGCCCAGGCCTTTCCTGCTGTGCACGTGCTGCGGCAAACCAATGCCGGCGTGGCAGCCGCACGCAACCGCGGCCTGGCGGCAGCACTCGGCCGCTGGGTGGCCTTCATCGACGCCGACGACCTGTGGCTGCCGGGCAAGCTGTTTGCCCAGCTGGCCGCGCTGCAGGCCCAGCCGGAAGCACGTATGGCCTACACCGCCTGGCAGGTGTGGGAAAGCGAAGTACCCGAGCCCGACCCCCAGTGGCTGCAGACCCTGCCGACGCACCTGCCCGGCCCCAGCGGTGACGTCTACCCTGACCTGTTGCTGGAATGCGCGGTGTGGACATCCACCGTGCTGGCCGACCGGGCGCTGCTGCAAGAGCTGGGCGGTTTCGATCAGACGCTGCCTGTTGGCGAAGACTACGACCTGTGGCTGCGCGCATCGCGCCTGACGCCTGTGCTGCGCGTGCCGCAGCCGCTGGCGCTGTACCGCCAGCACCCGCGCAGCCTGACGCGGCGTGCCCCTGCCCGCAACTGGCAGGCGCTGGTGGTGCAACGGGCGGTGCAGCGCTGGGGCTACACCGGCCCTAGCGGCCGCCAAGCCGACCCTGCCGCAGTGCGCCGCGCGCTGGCCACCAGCTGGCGTGATTTTGCCGGGGCGCAGCTTGCGGCCGGCCAGGCTGCCCAAGGCTGGGCCGCTGCGCGCCAGGCGCTGCAGGGCGACTGGCGGCACCCCGGGGCCTGGAAGCTGGCCGTCAAGGCTGCGGCACAGCGGCTGGGGCTACCCGCTTGAGCGCCCTAGTCACGGTGGCGCTGCCATGACCACTGTGCGCCGTGCGCTGGCGCTTTCCTTCATCGAGCGTTACTTCAGCATCGTGCTGGCTTTGGGCAGCAACATGGTGCTGGCGCGGCTGCTGACGCCCGAACAGATTGGCATGTATTCGGTGAGCCTGGCCGTCATCGGCATCGCGCATGTGCTGCGCGAATTCGGTGTGGGCAATTTCCTCATCCAGCAGAAGGACCTGAACGACAACCACGTGCGCACTGCGTTCGGCTTTGCGCTAGTGATGGGCGGCACGCTGGCACTGGTGATCTTTGCCATAGCACCCTGGGCGGCGCGCTTTTACGACGCGCCGGAAATGGCCGGGCTGATGCGCATCGTGGCCTTGAATTTTCTGGTGCTGCCGTTCTGTTCCATCTCGCTTTCGCTTCTGCGGCGCGAGATGAAGTTCAAGGCCCTGCTGTATGTCAGCCTGGGCGCGATGGCGCTGGGAACGGCTGTGACGCTGACGCTGGCCTGGCAGGGTCTGGGCCCGACCAGCCTGGCCGTGGGTTCGGTGGTGGGCAACGTGGCCACCGGCTTTGGTGCCTGGTGGGCCCGCGGGCGACCAGCCCTGCTGCGCCCGGGCTGGAGCGAGTGGCGCGTGGTGCTGAACTTCGGTGGCCAGAGCGCAGCTACGGGTATCGTCACATCGGTAGCGATGGACATCAACGACCTGGTGGTGGGCAAGGTGCTGGGCTTTGCGCCGGTGGCCATCCTCAGTCGGGCGCAGGGGCTGATGAACCTGTTCCATCGCGACGTGATGGGTGCCATCCGCAACGTGGCCTACCCCGCCTATGCACGCACGCACCGTGAGCATGGCGATGTCGAGTCTGCGCATGTCGCCAGCGTCGTGATGGTGACGGCCTGCGCCTGGCCGTTTTACGGTTTCCTGGCACTGTTTCCGCTTCAAATACTTCGTCTGATGTTTGGCCCGCAATGGGACGCTGCAGCCGTGCTGGTGCCAGTGTTTTGCCTTGCCGGAGCGCTGGGTGCCATTTCCAGCCTGGCGATGAGCGCATTGATGGCCATCGGCCGCGTTGATCTGGTGACCAAGACGGAATTGGTGTTCCAGCCGGTGCGGGCGGCGATGGCCGTTGGCGCAGCCATCATCTTCCAGTCGGTGTTGGCCTGTGCACTGGCTTACCTCGTTGCTTTTGTGCTGCATCCACTGGCTGCGTACGGCATGAAGCAGCGCGCGTTACCTACCGCATTCAGGCCATTCTTTCGGGGCTTGTCGCACAGTGCGGCCGTGACGGCGCTTACGCTGCTGCCGGCTGGCAGTTGGTGGCTATTGAGTCCGCTGGGCGACGTGGAGCGCGGCTTTGGTGTCGAACTGGCAGGGCTTGCTTTGGTGACGGCGCTGGCCTGGGTGTTGGCGCTGCGCACGCTGCGCCACCCGCTGGCGATGGATCCCGTGTTCAAGGGCCTGATGGCCCGCATTCCTGTTTTGAGGAGAGTTTGATGGAAGTGACGTTCGTCTTGCTGGGTGGTTTGGCCCTCTTGGTTGCCTTGGCTCTGGTCGCACTGCACAAGCTGCGGCGAATGCATGTGATGCTCTACCGCATCCAGCAAGACAGTGAAGAAGCACGGCGCGAGGCGGGTGCGCTGTTTGGCCAGCTGCAGGCCTCACAAGCCCTGGATCGACTGCTCAACCTGCCGCACAGCCTGCCACCGTTGCGCGGCTGGGCCGGTTCGCCGGACATGCTGTTGCAGGTGGCGCAGCGGGCGCTGGCCACACAGCCCCGGGTGGTACTGGAGTGCAGCTCGGGTGCGTCTACCGTGGTTGCGGCGCGCTGCTGCCAGCTCAATGGGCAGGGGCATGTCTACAGCCTGGAGCACGAGGCCGAGTACGCGGCGAAGACGCGCGAGCATTTGGCGCGCCAGAGCCTAAGCGACTGGGCCACCGTCGTGCACGCGCCATTGGAGACCGGCGCTGACGGCCTGGCCTGGTATCGGGACAGTGCGCTGCCCGCCGAAGCCACAGGGGCCGAGTTACTTGTCGTTGACGGACCACCCGCCGGCGGCGACAGCCAAGCCCGCTATCCCGCACTGCCACGCCTGCGCAAGCGGCTGGCCCCGAGTTTTGCCTTGATGTTGGATGACGCCGACCGACCCGGTGAGCGCGAAGTCGTCGCCCGCTGGCTGAAGCTGGACGCGAGTCTCGGCGCTGAGTGGTTGCCCTGCGAGAAGGGCCTGGCGGTGGTGGAGCCACGCGCTTGACCGACAAACCGCGCATCGCTCTGCTCTGCTCGGGCCTAGGCCACATTCGTCGCGGCCACGAGGTGTTTGCGCGCGACCTGTTCGACCTGCTGAAGAGTGAACTCGACATCACCCTGTTCAAGGGCGGCGGCGAGCCCTTGGAGCGCGAGTTAGTGGTACCTAACGTGCCGCGCAACAGCCCGGCACTGGCTGGCGCCCACGGGCTGGCTTCGCCCAAGTGGATGGCTGCGGCGCAGGAGCAGGCGCGACTGCGCGCCGAAGGCGAATCGTTCACCTGGGGCGCCATGCCGGCGCTGCTGTCTGGCGGCTTTGAGATCGTGCACACGCTGGAGCGCGAGGTCTGCACCACGCTGTGGGCCAACCGCCACCTGTTCGCGCGCACGCCGCGCATCCTGTGGTCCAACGGTGGCGCTATTCCCGCACGAAAGCAACCGCCCTGCGATTTCGTGCAAGAACACACTGCCGCCAACCTGGCGCAAAGCCAACGTGGCAAAGCCTTCATGATTCCGCATGGGGTGGACACCACACGCTTTCATCCCGGGGTGGCCACTGACTACCGGCAGCGCCACGGCATCCCGGTTGACGCTTTCGTCGTCATCACCGTGGGCAGCATCTGCTACTGGCACAAGCGCACCGACCACGTCATCCGCGAAGTGGCGGCGGTGCCCGGCGCCTGGCTGCTGGTGGTCGGGCAGGAAACGGCCGACACCGCAGCCATCCGCGCGCTGGGCCAGCAGCTGATGCCGGGGCGCATCGTGTTCGACAGCCTGCCGCACAGCGAACTACCGCAGGCCTATGCCGCGGCCGACGTGTTCACGCTGGGTTCGCTGCACGAGACTTTTGGCATCGTCTACATCGAGGCCATGGCCATGGGTCTGCCGGTGGTGTGCACCCAGCACCCCAACCAACGCGGGATCGTGCAACGCGGGATGTTCGTGGATATGCAGGCTGCGGGCGCGCTGGCCGGGGCGCTGAGCAGCCTTTCACGGGAACAGTGGCGGGCGTTGGGCGCCCATGGGCTAGATGTGGTGCGGCATGAGTACGATCTGTCTATGCTTGCGAAGCGATATCACATAGCGTATGGGCGCATCTCTGCGATGCAGCCAAGCCTGCCCAAGGCAGACCTGAAATACCGCCTGACGCACAAGATACGGCAGCGGTTGGCGCGCCTGTTTGGATAGCACAGCGTGATGGTCGTAGATGCGTTTTCGGTTCTGCGTGATTCCTTGTCAGTGTCTGCCGACTGGTTACGTTTGAGCAGTCGTTGGCATCAAAAGGCACGGCAGATTGAGGGCGGCCGCCGCCGACTTATACTGATGGCTTGGGCCATGCCCCCCAGCACTAACGCTGGCGTCTACCGGCCGCTATCCTTTGTACGTTATGCGCCAGCGGACCGCTGGGCCGTTCACGCCGTGCACGCTGTCGGCCCGTCAGCTCCCACGCTGGCAGGCCTAGAGCTGGATTCCCAGTGGCCCGAGGGCGTGCCGCGCACCCGAATTTCCCTGTCCGAACGCAAACCCTCGTGGCGGCTATTCCCGCAGGTAGACGGCGGCTTCGTTTCGGCTATCGATATGGCCAAGGACGCCATCTGCAACCTGCAGGATGTACAGCCCGATGTGGTGCTGGCTTCGGGACCACCGTTCTGTATGTTTATTGCGGGCGCTATGGTCGCTAACCACTTTCGTGCCAAGCTGGTACTTGATTACCGAGACGAGTGGAGCCAGTGTCCCTTCGACTTCGTCTCGCACGGGCGGGATGACCAGCGCTGGGAGCAGGCGTGCCTGAAGCGCGCAGACGCAGTGGTATTCACGACCGAATCTCATCGCCATCACCAGCTTGCAACATTTCCAGAGCTGCATGCCTCGAAGGCGCATCTGGTTCCTAACGGCTGGGACTCGGCTACAGCAACGACAGATTTTTCGCCGCACGACACTTCTGCCGGAGATACTGCGCTGCTGACTATCAGCCATATCGGAAATCTGGCAAGCCACACCCCGATCCAAGGGATTCTTTCTTTAGTCGAACGTTTGGTCGAGCACGACGCCTCATGGCGTACCAAATTGAGATTGGTCTTCATTGGCGCACGTTCAGCGGAAGCGCAGGAACAGCTGGATGTCTTCCCCTATCCAGACATGCTAGAAGTAATCAACCATGTTCCGAAATCGGAAGCGGATCAGCGTATGCGCGCGACCGACATCCTGTTGTTGATCGCAGTTCGAGATTTGGAGCGTTACCTGCCGGGGAAGCTATTCGAATACGTGGCCGCACGGCGACCGATTCTTGTCGTCGGGCATCCCGGTGAGGCTTCAAGCGTGGTCCAAGAGCTTGGTGTGGGCGCGCTGGTGTCGGCGGACAGCAAAGCGCCAGAGTTTGAACAGGCGCTGCGTTCTCTGTGTCGTTTGGGCAATGCAATGCCAAATGAAGTGAGTGGTTGGCTTGCCGAACATCGGCGGCCGCAGGTGGCAGCAGGGCTCTTCCGCATGCTCGACAAGTTAGTCGATGGGCAGGATCGCAAGCCAGTTGACCACGAGTTTGTGAGCACCTAAAAGGTAAGCGCAATCGTGCCCACAAGTTATCTTGTCGTTTGCTCCGCACCGATGCTTCATCGTTTGCGGCGCGTTCCCGGCTTTCGCTGATGCGCGTTAGCGTCGTCATCCCCAGTTACGAAGCCGGCAGTTTGTTGCTGGAGGCGCTGACCTCGGTGCAGGAACAACAGGGCTTTTCGCTCGGACTGGATCTGGAAGTGCTGGTGGCCGACGACGGTTCGGCCCGGCCCGACAGCGCGCAGGCCATGGCCGCAGCTGCAGCCATGCCGGGCGTGCGCGTGCTGCGCACCGCTGGCCGCACCGGGCCGTCATCAGCGCGAAACCTGGCTGCGCGCCACGCCCAAGGGCAGTGGCTGAGCTTTCTGGACGCGGACGACCGTTACGCGCCCGATGCGTTGGCACTGCGCTGGGCCACTGCCCAGGCCCATCCCGGCGTGGGTTGCGTGGTGACCGACTACGCCGAGTTCGCAGCCGATGCGCCGTTTGCGCCCGATGGCCTGCCGGGCGTGATTGCCAGTACGCCACGGCGCCGGCCGGCGGTGCAGGCTGCAGTGGACAGCGGCAAGACCCTGGTGCTGGACCGGCCGCTGGCAGCCTTCATTGGCACGGTGCCGATGTGGACCGGCTCGGTCTTCGTGCGCCGCGCGGCCTTTGCGGCACTGGGCGGGTTTCCGGAAGGGCACGACATCGGAGAGGATCTGCACCTCTGGCTGCGCATCGCTGCCACCGAATGCCTGGCCTACGTGCCGCGCGTCACCGCCTACTGTCGCAAGGGCCATGCATCGCTGACGCGCGGTGAGCCGCAGATGAACCTGAAGACGGCGCGCTGTTATGCGCACCTGGCAGCCGACCCTTTGATGCGCCCTGTGCACAGTCGCATCGCCAAGTTGGTCGCAGACAGCTATCTGGGCGCCGCCTATGACGCGCGCGGCGCCGGCCAGTCAGCTGCAGCCCTGCAGGCCGCCATGTGCGCGCTGCGTTGGCGGCCAGGCGCACTAGCAGCCTGGCGCGCACTGGTTCTGGCGCCGTTTCGGCCACGTCACGCCGGCGCGGGCTGAGAGTACGTATTCAGGGGGTAGCGAAGCTGGGACCGGGATCGAGCGCGGTCGCTGCTTCTTAGCTCCAGTCAGTCGCGTTAACGGACCGGCGCGGTTTACCCAGAGGGTGCGGCGACGGGCAAGAGGCTGAGAGGGGCCGTCTTGTCGATCCCGGCTACGACAGCCGAGCCCATGTAGCTCCAGAGGCCGCTGCCCTGACGAAGGATAGTCTCGTGGCATGGGCAGGACGGGACCGAACAGGTAGCGAACAAAGTTCGATGTGTCCAACGATTCTAACCCTACCCAGCAAGAAAGCTTTGTCGCAGTACGGCCCGCAACCTCACGGCCGAGGACACATTCTTTCTAGCTGCTTGGCTACCCCCTGAATACGTGCCACCCCGATCCGTTCACACGCACCTCTCACATGTACCATACGTTTTCGATAGGGAACAAGGAGCAAACGATGAGATCATTGTTCATGTTGGGGTCTAGCACGCACGCCGAGAACGGCCCAAAAAAAGTCAAGACCCTAATTCGGGGTAGCGGCAAGCTGGCCCTGATAGCGGCGGTGGCGGTGAGCTTGACTGGTCCAGCTTCGGCGTGGGACATGACACACCTGCAAAACCTTTTGGCCAGCACTCCTGAAGGGGGTTGGGTCCAAGCCAACACCACCTCTTTCTCATCTGCTTGGGCGTCGCCAGCTCAAGGCGGTCTCAGCCCAGGGTCGTATTCCAACCCCGGCGCTATCGTTCGCGCCTGGAGCTCTTTCGCCTGGGACTCGAACAGAGGCAACTTGATTCTGTTCGGCGGCGGCCACGCCAACTACGTGGGCAACGAAGTCTATTTGTGGAGCGCCACGACAGGCGGTTGGTCGCGTGGTTCGCTGCCGAGCATGGTTCAGTCGGTTGCCAACGTACCGGGCGCTTTTTCCGGTGAGTTCGTGGTCGTCGACGGTGCGGCACCGCTGTCTCAGCACACCTATGAGAACAACGTCTTCCTTCCGACCATCGACCGCATGGCGATGCTGGGAGGTGCTTCATTCAACAGCGGCGGCGCCGGACGAAAGTTGGTGGACGGTACCTTGGTACCTACCGGGCCCTGGATGTGGGACCCCAGCAAGGCCAACCCCGATCAAGTGGGCGGCACCACGGGTTCCGGCTACTTGGCCTCAAGCGTCGGCGGCCAAATGTGGACAGATAGACGAGATGTCACCACGGGAAACCTGGGTGGAAATTCAATCGATTCATCCACCGCGTACCGCCTTGAGAACGGCCGCGATGTTGTCTACACGGCGCGCATGAGCGGGGGAAGCGGTTGGCCCACACTCTACCGCTATACCCCAGGCGCCCCGGAATTAGGCGAGGTTGATCTCTGGGAGAGGGTTGCAGTGGCTGACAACGCCGCGAGTTTCCAGTCTTCAGCTGCAATTGATTTGGAAAACAGTTTGTATGTGCGAACGGCGTTCCAGCCATCGACCGGCCGTTACGGGTTAGGTGTTTGGGACCTTGCAAAGGCGAATTCATTCACCGCGAACTCATTACGCGACCTCTACATTGGTTTGGAATACGCTGATGGTAGCATTTTTCGGACCAATACAAATTTTGCGGTCGCGTATGACAGCAACAATTCGCGCTTCGTAATGTGGGATGGAGCCAACAACGGAGAAGTGTTCTACGTTGACGCAGAGTATCTGTCTGACGGCAGCCTGGACTCAGTATGGACGGTCACCCGAGCATTGAGTACGACAGCCGCTCAGCCCAGTGGAAAATTCGTGTCGCCATCTGGGGCCCTTGGAGTGCTTGGCAAGTGGCAGTACATCCACGAAGTCGGAGCGTTTATGGCACTGGACATGATCAGAGAGTCACAACCCGATGCCGGAGTCTGGCTGTACAAGCCGTACAGCGTTACAGCTATTCCAGAACCTAGTACTGTCATGATGGCCTTGTTCGGCATAATCTTTCTGCTGGGAAGGCTGAGACGGTCGAGACAAGATTATCTGTGAAAAGTAGGTTGAACACCGCAGGTTGGAGTTGCCGGTGTTCAATCGCTTAGCCTGACCTGGGGTTCTGCTGCTTACTACGATCGGCTCTGGAACCGCCTCCGCCGACGTCATCGCGCAGCGCTTGCCGCACTGGCTGCGCCTGCTGCGTTCGACGGTACCGCGTCGGGCTCCACCCACTTGCCAACCTTCTCCAGTGCAAGCTTGAGCTCAGGGCGCACGTAGCCTAGCGCTTCGGCCCGGTGGGCTTGCTGCAGTGCCTTGTCCAGCTGACCGATATCGAGGTACATCAAGCCCAGGTTGTAATGCGACAGCGGATTGTCGCGGGCATGCCCCACGGCAATGTCCAGTTGCGCAGCCGCCTCATTGCTTCGTTTACTTTGGTGCAGAAACTGGGCGTAAAAGGCCCGGGCTACCGTGTCGTCGGGCCTGAAGCGCACTGCCCGGTCGAACCAGCACTCAACAGAAAGCGCTGTGCCTGGAGGTGGGTCGCGGTTCCAGCGTTGCGACAGCCGCACCATCGTCAGCAGCGCGCGGTGGTGGTTTGGGTAAACGCCCAAGGTGTACGCCACATCTTGCGCCATGTCGTGGATCATGGTGGTACCGGGCCGGGTCAGGCTCTCGATGCCCGGCGTGAAGTGCACCCGCTCGACGATGGCGCGCTGCTGCGGCGTGGTCAGGCGGAAGTCCCACGGGCCGTAGTGATTGACGAAGGGGTTACCGCAGGCCTGTGGGCCGGTCTGTGCAGCCACCCCAGCAACTGCCGCCAGCAGCGCTACCGCTGTCAGGCGCCTGGCGGCACCAATGCGGTGTGAGGGTGGGCGATTGACGTGGTGAGTGTTCATGAAGAAAAAGCTGGCTGGCGCCCGAGGGCGGCAGTGGCGATGTGGTGCAACTCTCCGAGCGCATTGGGGCCAGCGGCGAGGTGAAGGTGCATAGTAGCTGCGGCTGCCGCCTGACCAGCGTGGGTTGGCTTGGAGGACTGCAGTGTCGGGCCGCGACTGTGTGTTTGGTCCGGGCCCGCAAGCGCGTCTTGTTTCGGCACGCTTGGGCATTAGGCGCCGTTGCAATCTTGGTTGTTGGCGCCACAGGGTCGCGTTGTCGCTGGGGGCGGCTTGCGGCTGGCCCTTGGTTCACGGTCGTCTGGAAGAAGAGGCCGGTGGCATGGCCGGCCCGGGCGAAAGTGGCGGCGCCACATCGACGAGAAAGCTGCGCCAGCTGCGCGCCCCTGGACAGTGGGCAAGGCCGGGGCCCCGCGCCGTGTGCAGCTCGGTGGAGCCCATTCGCAGTACCGTGATCCAGCCCAGCGCGACGGCGCCAAGCCGTGCGTGGCTTCGCAGCGACTCACTGTTGAAGCGGCTGATTCGACTGAGCGTCCAGTGCACGTTCTGGCCTGCCAGCGACTCGTCGACGTACTTCCACATCCTGGCCAGTGTGCGTGTACCGCGATGCGCGGGGGCCACGTACACGTCGTAGTCCCACACCGTCTCAGAAGGCCGAGCCAGGACATAAACCCCGCGTACCTCGTCTTCGATGTAGCGGCTGCGCGCGATCCAGATATGCCCCGCAAACTCTCCTTTGACCCACACGACATAGCACTGGTCGCCGTTCGCGAACCGCCCTTGCACGACGGTAGCGGGGCGCGGAAACCGGGCTGTGACGGGGTCTGTGCGGTCCACCAGTCGCACCACGGTGTCAGGGGCTGGGCGTACCGACCGCAGCGCCGGGCTGCCGATGGGCTGCGCGACGATGCGGTACTGGATGATGCGCATACGGCCGCCGCTCAGCCGCTGCAGCAGGCGTTGCAGTACGTACAGCGCGGCCGTGCCCTTGCCGTCCATTTCGGCCACCAGGCCGCGCCAACGAGACATCACGGTGCGGTCTTTCGCGCAGTCGCCCACAGTTGGGTCAGCCATGCCGATGTGCGTTGGCTGACCGCGCGCTCGTCGCTCGACGTCGAGAAGGTGTGGTCGGCTCTGGGCAGCTCGAAGCTGGTGCTGTCGGTTCGCTGCAGCACGGCTTTCCAACGCGGGTGGGTGGCCGCCATGTCCGCAAACTCCTTCGCGGTGTAGTCCTGCCCGCTCAAGATCCACAAGCTCGGCCCGTCGAATGTCTCGGCGGCCTGCAGCATGCGATCCTGAAACGACAGTGCCGCAGCGGCTTGGCCACTGCGGGGTGATGCGGCGCGCGCGGACCGCAGGTTGCTACCCAGGTCGCGCACCGCCTGGCCCGCCACACCGCCCGAAAGCAGCTTCTTCCAGAACGCCGGCTGGCGCAGACGCTGCCAGTAGTAGTGTTTGACATGCGTGCGCGCCAGCGTCTGTGCCGATCGCACCCATGGGTTCAGCAGCACCAGGCCGGCCACGCGGCGGTCTTGCGTGGCCTGCAGGTACAGCAGGCTGGCCGAAGCGCCGTCGCACAGGCCCCACAGCACCACCCGGCGAAGGCCGGGGCAGTGGCGTTGGAAGGCGTCGATGGCCGCAGCAATGTCGGCGTCCATCTGCGTGAAGTCACGCAGGCTGCCGCTGGAGTCACCCATGCCGCGCACGTCGAACCGCAAGGTGGGCACGCCGCAGGCCGCCAGTTCGCGCCCCAACAGCGTGAACTGGCGGTGGCTGCCACAGCGCACCTGCGGCCCACCGACGACCACCAGCACTGCCAGATCGTCCAGTTTCCAGTGATTCGGGTAGGCGACGACACCCAGAAGACGTTCGCCGGCACAGGCGAAACTGATGGCCTCTTCAGTGAAGCCGCTGTTCGAGTTCACCGTGCTGCGTCCATCAAGACGTCGGTGTGCGGGCCCGCAAGCGCGCTGCGTGTGGCATCGACCAGGGCTGGCGCGTCTTCGATTTCCACGGTCTGCCAAAAAGAAGGCCCTTGAACGCCTCGCCACGCGCACGACCACCCCGCTGCGGCCCAGGCATCCAGCGCGGCATGTGCTGCCGGGCCGGGCCCCTCGCCGGGCTGCGTAGCCACCTCCATCCAAACCAGTCGCGGCGAGCCGCCACTCCCAGTGGCGGCGACCGGCAAGGGGGCCAGCGCTGCTGCTTGCAGCCCTTGGTACAAGCCTGTGCTGACCGAGTAGCCCGCCACGTTCACAGGCTTGCCGGCTGCCGCCTCGGCACGCAGCGCAGCCATGGCCTCTTTGCCACCGCCAGCGGCCAGATCAGACGCGGCTTTCAGGCGCAGGAACTGCTGAAGCACGACCTTGCCCTGGGTCGAGGGCTGCCAAAGCAGCAGGCTGGGGGCTGCAGGCAGCCGGTTCAAGGCCGCAGCTGCCAACAGCGCGCCAGCCCGCAGGCCCCACAGCCACAGGCGCGCGCCGGGATGCCGTTCACGCAGCCACTCGGCGCCCTCAACGACGTCGTCAATCCACGCCTGCCAGGTGGCGTCGGCAAAGTCGCCGCTGCTGTCGCCGCAGCCCAATAGATCGGGCTGCAATACCGCCCAGCCGTCAGCGGCGAGTGCGCGGCTGGTGATGGCGGCCATGCGGCGGCACTTGTTCATCTCTTCCGCCCACGGGTGCACATACAGCACCGTGCCGCGAACAGGCACCCCAACGGGCGGTGTGTGGTGCAGGTACAGGCGTTGCCCGCCTGTGCGTGCAGACTGAAACAGAACTTCCAATGGCGGCACAACGCTCATCGGCCATGCCCTTGCGTCATGTCAGCGAGTGAAGTGCTGGTTCCGCGCGTCTACTTGGCCAGCTTGGCGGCCACGAAGTTGCTCAGGCTGGCGACGCTGGCAAACGTATCGCCGCTGATTTCGTCGTCGTCCACCATGATGCCGAAGCGTTCCTCGAGCGAGGTGATCAGTGCCACAACAGCCATGCTGTCGAGTTCTGGAATCGCGCCCATCAAAGGGGTCTGCGCGTCGAAAGACAGCGCACGACCACCCAAGCTGAGAACGTCGTCCAGGATGCGAAGGACTTGGGTTTGTGTGTCCACGGGTTTTCGGCTTAAACAGGAAGTTGGTGAAGAACAGACTAGCAAGCCGCTTTGACTTGCCGGAGATGCAATGCATCGGATTCTAGGAAGCGGGAACGTTGCCTTGAAGTGCCTGCGAGGCATGTCCGGTGACCCGCTGTGCGCTCTGCCCTCAACTCTCCACACCCTGCGCTTGCAGCCAATGTTCCAGCATCATCAGGATCCAGACCATTTCGCCGTAGTAGCCCGGGTGCGCGGGAAGATGGTCGCGCAGCAAAGCATCGATGAAAAGCGGCTGGACGATGCCCCGCCTGCGCAGTGCGTGCAGTGAGTCGGTGGCGAAGGTGCGCAGCCCTTGATGTCGGGTTGCCCAGACGCCAAAGGGCAGACCAAAGCCTTGCTTCTTCTTCGCCAGAATTTCATCAGGTAAGAAACCCCTCAGTGCCTCTTTGAAGAACCAGCGCAGCTTGAGTCGTTTGAGCTTGTACTCGTCGGGCAAACCCAAGGAAAAGTCGACGAGCTGAGCGTCCAAAAAGGGGAAGCCTACCTCAAGGCCAGCGAGAGACGTGCTGCCGCAGACCTTGGGCAAGTCAGCCTCGGCCAGCGTGTAGCGCCAGTCGTAGGCCAGCATGCGATTCAGCTCGCTGGGGTTGCCGGGCGGCAGTTGCCAGACCGCGCGTTGCTGGCGCAAGGTGTCTGCTTCATCGATGCGGGCCATAAACTCTGGCGTGAACACCTGCTTGGCACCCAGCCGCAGCAGCAGGTTGTACTGCAGCATGCGGTCGGGCAACGGCACTTTGGCTTGTTCAACATAGCTCCGGCCTTTGCGCGCCAACGGGAGCGCGCCCAAGGGCGTCTTCTCCAGCAGCGGCTCTAGCACGCCTGCGCGCAATGGCCCGGGGATGCTGCCGTACCAGCTGAAGATGCGCTGCTTGGCATAGCGTGCATTGCCGCCAAAGAATTCATCGCCACCGTCGCCCGCCAGTATCCGCGTCACGCCGTCTTCACGGGCCATGCGAGCACAGTAGTAGGCGGGCAGCACGCTGCTGTTGCCGAAGGGCTGGTCATAGTGGCCTGCGACGGCCGGGATGCTGCGCACCAGGTCGTCGGGTGTGACGTAGTACTCGTGATGCTCGGTGCCGAAGCGCTTGGCCGCTATGCGGGCGAAGGCCATTTCGTCGTAGCCGTCGGCTTCGAAGCCGATGGAATACGTCGCGACTTGCCCGGCGACGTCCTTGATCATGCCGGCTACGGTGGAACTGTCGGTGCCGCCGCTGAGGAAGCAAGCGGCTTTGCCGCGGTCGAGTTGCGCTTCCACGGCGCTCTTGACGCCGCTGCGGAACTCTGCCGCCAGCGCTGTGAAGTCCGCGCGTTTGGGTTCGGCGAAAGTCGGCAGCCAGTAGGGCTGCACGGTGACCTGCCCGCCTTCGAACCACAGGCAATGCGCCGGCGGCAGCCGGTAGACCCCTTGAAAGACGGTACGAGGTGAAGGGATGACGTGGAAGTACAGATAGTCGTAGATGGCCTGTGGTTCTACAGACGCGCGAGGGTGCAGGGCAGCGAGCGTGTCAGCACGCTCTGCGTAGTGCAATCGGCCGTTGACTACCCGCCAACAGAGTGTTTGTACGGCAAAGCGGTCTACTGCCAGGAACACGCGCCCTTGCGCGTCGGTCAGGCCGACAGCAAACGTACCCGTTATGCGGGCGGTTGCCTCTGCAGCTTCTTGCAGGCTTCGACCTGTTGTTGCGGCCTGCCAGGCGGCTTCGTCACCCTCGGCACGGGCGATCTGCTTGAGCGCTGCGTCGTCGAAGCGTGGCCGACCACGCACCAGAGGCACAGATGCAGCAAGGGTGTCGTCTGTCGGGGTCAGCAGGTTGTGGTCAGACATCGGGCTTGGGGATTTGTCGCGGACAGCACCGTTCGGTTGGCGCGCAGTATTGAGCAGGCAATGCTATCTGCGCCCGATGGATGCAGCGGCCGGTCTGCCACGCGCAACTGCGCCAAAGTTCCCCATTCTTGTTGGATGCGCGTACCGCTTTGCTTGTTTCCCAGTCTGTCGCGGCGGTCAGATTGCGCATTGGCAGGGCTTGATGTGCCTGGTAGGGGCTGCAGTCGGAGCGGGCGGAAGAGAGAATCCGGGCTGGTTGAGCAAATGCGCCTGCAAGGCAGGCCTATCTTGGTATGGGTGAAAAAACTGTTCCGAATACCTGCTTGTTGCATGACTTGGTGGCGCATGGTGCTGCCCGCGATGGCTCTGCACCTGCATTGACGTCGGGCGATCAGACTTGGGCCTATGGCCATCTGCAGCGTATGGTGGAGGCCTGCGCTGCCGGCCTGCTGGCGCTGGGCCTGCCACGCACCGGCCGCGTGGGCATTTACCTTGAAAAGCGCTTCGAGACCGTGGTCGCCAGCTTCGCTGCGCCCGCCGCCGGCGGCGTGATGGTGCCGATGAACCCGCTGCTCAAGCCCGAGCAGGCGGCCTACATCGCGCAGGATTGCGCGGTGCAGGTGCTCGTCACCTCTCCCGAACGCCTGGAGATATTGCTGCCCGTGCTGCCGCAGTGCCCCAGCCTGCGGCATGTGGTGCTGACTAGCGCGCCGGCCGTCATGCCCGATTCACCCTCGCTGCCGGCCGGCATCGCCCTGCACACCTGGGCCGACCTGCTGGCCGTTCCGCCGCCGGATGGTGCGGTGCATGGCCACCGCGTCATCGACACCGACCTCTGCGCCATCCTCTACACCAGCGGAAGCACCGGCCGACCCAAGGGTGTGGTGCTCAGCCACCGCAACATGGTTGCCGGCGCCAAGAGCGTGGCGTCGTACCTCCAGAACCGGCCGACCGACACCCTGCTGGCTGCCCTGCCGCTGAGCTTCGACGCCGGTTTCAGCCAGCTGACCACAGCATTTCACGCCGGCGCGCGCGTGGTGCTGCTGAACTACCTGTTGCCGCGCGACGTGCTGAAGACCATGGCGCGTGAGAAGGTCACAGGCCTGACGGCGGTTCCGCCGCTGTACATCCAGCTGTCGCAGCTGGAATGGCCGGCCGCGGTGGCTGATTCGATCAACCAGCACCTTCGCTACTTCGCCAACACCGGCGGGCGCATGCCGCGCGAGACACTGGACGGGCTGCGCGCCCGCATGCCGCATGCCAAGCCCTTCCTGATGTACGGCCTGACAGAGGCTTTTCGCAGCACCTACCTGCCGCCGGAAGAAGTGGACCGCCGTCCCGACTCCATCGGCAAGGCAATTCCGAACGCAGAAATTCTCGTGCTGCGCGAGGACGGCAGCGAATGCGCGCCCGGCGAACCCGGTGAATTGGTGCACCGCGGCGCGTTGGTGGGCCTGGGTTACTGGAACGACTCCGAGAAGACAGCCGAGCGCTACAAGCCGCTGCCAGCCGGCGTGGGCGGGCGTGAAGCCGGCCTGCAACTGCCCGAGTACGCCGTGTTCAGCGGCGACACAGTGCGTCGCGACGCCGAAGGTTTCCTGTACTTCATCGGCCGGCGCGACGAGATGATGAAGACCTCAGGCTATCGGGTCAGCCCCACCGAGGTGGAAGAGGTGCTCTACGCCACCCGGTTGCTGGGTGAATGCGCCGCTTTCGGGGTCGACCATCCGGCGCTGGGCCAGGCC
>JBBQAW010000031.1:0-22743 GCA_038316815.1 Burkholderiales bacterium | reverse complement strand
CCACGCTCGGCCAGGCTGATGATGACGCTGATGGTCTGCGCCACGTCCAGCACGGTCTGGCGTGGCACTTCGAAGGTGCTGCCGGCGTCCGTCTCGGTCTGGCCGCCGCAGCGCTTGGCAATCCAGTCGACGAAGTCCAGCACGTTGGACCAGCGCGCGGCGGCCAGCTTTTCGCTGTCTTCGCCATCGAACAGGTGTTGTTCGTAGCGGATGTCTTTCAGCCAGCCCAGAAGCAACTCGCGCGCGGGGTCGGCGCCACTGGTGTGCTTGGCGCGTTGCTGCAGGTCGTTCACCTCGCGGCCGAACTGCAGCAGGCCGTCCAGCGCTTTGCCTTTCAGCGCCATCGCCAGGCTGGGCGCGAACAGGGCTTCGAACAGGCTGACTTTCCACTTGCCGGCAAATTCGCCCAGCGCCCCCAGCGTCTGGTGGCCGATGCCGCGTTTGGGCGTCGTTACCGCGCGCAGGAAGGCGGGGTCGTCATCGGGGTTGACCAAGAGGCGCAGCCAGGCGCACAGGTCTTTGATCTCGGCGCGGTCGAAGAAGCTTTGCCCGCCCGAGACCTTGTACGGAATCTGCGCCGCGCGCAGCTTTTGTTCGAACACCCGCGCCTGGTGGTTGGCGCGGTAAAGGATGGCGAAACTGTTTAGCGCGTTGTTGCCGTCGTTGGCTCTCATCGACTGAATGCGCGAGACCATGCGTTCGGCCTCGTGTTCTTCGCCGTCGCACTGCAACAGGCGCACGGGTTCGCCGTCGCCGAATTCGCTCCACAGTTTCTTCTCAAATATCTTGGGGTTGTTCGCGATGACGGCGTTCGCGGCACGCAGGATGTGGCCGGTGCTGCGGTAGTTCTGCTCCAGCGCCACCACTTTCAGCTTCGGAAAGTCCTGCGGCAGCCGCTTCAGGTTGTCCAGCGTCGCGCCGCGCCAGCCGTAGATGCTTTGGTCGTCGTCGCCCACGGCCGTGAAGCGGCCGTTGTCACCCACCAGCATCTTCAGCAGCTCGTATTGCACGGCGTTGGTGTCCTGGTATTCGTCTACCAGCACGTGGCCGAACATGGCTTGCCACTTGGCGCGCAATTCATCTTGCTGCTGCAGCAGGCGCAGCGGCAGCAAGATCAGGTCGTCGAAGTCCACGGCCTGGTAGGCCTGCAGACGTTCCTGGTAGCGCTGCATCACCACGGCGGCGACGCGTTCGTCTTCACTTTCTGCGGCACGGGCGGCGCCGGCTGCGTCCAGGCCCTGGTTCTTCCACGCGCTGATGGCCCACTGCCAGCGCTTGGCCAGGGCGGCGTCGGTGGTGCCACCGGCGTCGCGCATGACGCCCAGCACGTCGTCGCTGTCCAGAATGCTGAACTGCGGCTTCAGCCCGGCGGCCTGGCCGTCCATGCGCAGCATGCGCACGCCCAGGCTGTGGAAGGTGCTGATGGCCAGGTCGCGCGCTGCCTTGCCCCCCACCAGGGCCTTGGCGCGCTCACGCATCTCGGCCGCGGCCTTGTTGGTGAATGTGATGGCCGCAATCTTCTTCGCGTCCATCCCGCTGTGCAGCAACTGCCCGATCTTGTGAACGATGACGCGCGTCTTGCCCGACCCCGCGCCTGCCAGCACCAGGCAGGGGCCATGCAGGTGGCGCACGGCTTCCATCTGGGCGTTGTTGAGGCTGGCCGGGGGCGTAGACATTGGACGCGGCATCTTAGCCGCGCCCCCTTCGCTGCTGTTCAAGGCGCCACTGTCACAGGCGCCGCCGCCTGGAAGTCAGGCGAACAGACGTTCAGACGTTCAGACGTTCAGGTGCTCAGGCGGTCAGGCGGTCAGGCGGTCAGGCAGTCAGAAAGCCCAGGTTGCGCACATTGGCGTTGAAGTTCGCCAGGTTGGGGAAGATGCCCAGCAGGCTGCTGTCGGACAAGCCCAGCCAGCGCCCCAGCGTCGCACCCAGTTGGTCCACCGAAGTGCCGGGCAACAGCGAGCCGTTGCCCAGTTGGTCGGGGCTGCCGTCGAAGTTGTTGTTGTTGGCGTTCTTCCTTGCCAGCAGCGGGAAGCGGCCATAGATCGACGCGCCGCGCACGGCACCCCCCATGACGAAATGGTGGGCGCCCCAGCCGTGGTCGGTGCCGTCGCCGTTGCTGGTGAAGGTGCGGCCGAAGTCGCTGGCGGTGAAGGTGGTGACCTGGTTGCGCGCGCCCAGGTTGCCCAGCGTGTCGTCGAAATACTTCATCGCCTGCGCCACGCGCGCCATCAGATTGGCCTGGTTCGGGTTCTGAAAGTCGTGCGTGTCGAAGCCGCCCAGGCTGACGAAGAACACCTGGCGCTTGGTGCCGGTCTGGCCGCGCAGGCCGGCGTCGATCATGCGGGCAACGATCTGGAATTGCTGTGCCAGTGCGTTGGAAGCAGAAGTCCCGGTCAGCGGGTTGTCGTAGCGCAGCTTGGGGTCGTTGTTGGCGTTGTAGTTGCCGCTGGCCGGCGGCGTGCCGAAGGCCGGGTCGCTGGCCGGGCGCAAAGCCGTGCGCAGCACGGTTTCCGCGTCGATGGAACTGCGTGCCACGGCCGCCAGGTCGGCGTCGAAAGGGTGCGCGCTGTAGCCTGTGGTGGCCACGCGCAGCAAGGCTGCGCCAACCTCGGCCGAGCCGAACAGCTGGCCCGATGTATTCACGCCCAGTGGCACGGCACCGTTGCTGTTGACCTGGTATTGCTTGACGTTGTTGCCGGCCAGCCAGACCGCGTTGCCGCTGGCCGAAATGGCCGTGAAGGCCGGCGTGGCGTTCTGCGCGGCCAGCAAGTCGCCCATCAAACCAGCCCAGCCCAAGGTGGCGCCTTCGGGGCCCAGTGCCTGCCAGGTGTTTTGCTGGTCGTTGTGCGAGAAAAGCCGCAACGGCCGGGGGTGCAAGGGCTGGTCGTACTGCGCCTTGGTGGTCGGCATGATCAGCGGCCCGATGTTGGGCAGGATGGCCAGCCTGCGGTCGGTGTCGAACAGCGTTTGCAGCGAACCCAGCATCGGGTGCAGCGCGTAGTTGCCGATGCGCGAGTTGATCTGGTTGATGCGCAGCGCGCCACCCAGCCGCGCTGGCGAACCCGGTGCCGCAGCCAGATTGGGCGGCACGCCAGGCGGCAGCAGCGCGATGGGATCGGGCGCCTGGCTGCGCGTGGCGGTGTAGGCGGCCCAGCTGATACGGTCCACCGGCAACACCGTGTTGAAGGCGTCGTTGCCGCCGTAGAAGAACAGGCAGACGACGGCACGGTACTCACCAGCGGGGGCTGACTGCGCTGCTGCGTTGCCCATGGCGGCCAGGTTCAGCGCCAACGGCGCGGCGCCGCCGCCGACCAGGGCCGACAGCGCGGCCGACTGGCGCAGGAAGTGGCGACGGGAAGCACTCTGGGTGGGACGCTTGGGGTTCATGGTGGGCTCCAGTGTGCGAACTACTTGGTGGCCAGGAAATCGCCTGAGGCCAGCACCAGCAAAACCGCGGACTTCACGCGGTTGAACTTGGCGGTGTCGATGGCGGCCTGGTTGGTGCCGCCAGCGTTCAGCGTGGGGATGGTGATTCTGTCGATCGAACTGCTGATTTCGTTCAGCAAGGCCGGGCTGGCGGTGCCGTAAAGCAAGCGATTGGCCACCGTTGCGGCCAGCACCGCCGGCTGGGTCGCCAGCGCCAGTTCGGCGGCCCAGTTGCGCTGCAGGTCGCGGCGGTTCAGCACCACCCCGCCCACCGTGCCGTTGTCCAGGCCGATGCCCCGGTTCAGGTTCTCGCGCATGAAGTTGATCCAGCCGGCGGCCGTGCTTTCGTTGACCAGTTGCATTTCCGGCGCCACCAGCCCTTGCGCGGCCGACTGCGTGCCCGGCGCCACATAACCCGGGCGGTAGAAGTTGAAGACCGAAGGCGCGCGCAGCGGCGTCTGGCCCAGCGACGTAGCCGGGTTGTCGGTGTTGCCCACGCGCCAGAAGCTGGTGTCGCTGGCATGCGGGAAAGCGCGCAGGTAGGCCGACAGGCGCAACACCGGCTCGCGCACCTTGCCCGAACGGTTCGTCACCTGTTGGGCCTCGGGGTGCAGCAGGATGGCGCGCACAACCGCCTTCAGGTCGCCGCGCACATTGGCACCGTTGTTGTTGAAGACAGCGGCCACATCGCGCACATAGACGGGGCTGGGGTTGCTCATCACCAGGCGCTGGATGAGCAGGCCGCTGATGAAAGGGCCAACGTTGGGGTGGGCGGCCAGCGTGTCTAGCGCCACGCGCAGGCTGGCCGCAGGGTCGGCCACGCTTTGTGCGGGAATGGTCACGCCCAGAAAGCTCTTGGCCTCAAGGCTGTGGAACTGCGGGTAGCCCTGCATGCGTTTGAAGAACCGGTCGGGGTCGCTCACGCCCCCCGTGGTGCCGTTGAAAAAGCAGCTGTTGCCGGTGTTGGCGCAAGCAAAGCTGAAGCCGGTGAAGACATGAGACAACCCGGCCACATCCATCGGCCCGTAGCTTTCCACGGGGTTGCCGTTCAGCAGTTGCGGCGTGCCATCGGGGTTGAGCTTGAGCACGCCGATGGACAAGAGCTGCATCGATTCGCGCGCGAAGTTTTGGTCCGGGATGCGGCCAGTCGCCGGGTCGGCCTTCTGATTGCGCAGGTGCGACAGGTAAAAACCCATCAGCGGATGCAGGGCGACGTTTTCCAGAAGGCTGCGATAGTTGCCGAAGGCCTGGCTGCCCAGCATGTCCAGCCAGGCGGCCAGCGCGCGCGGGTCGTTGGCAACGTTGCTGTCCAGCGCCGAGATGACGAATATCTGCGACAGTGCGTAGGCCATGCGCAAACGCAACTGGTCTTCACCTGTGGCGGCTTGGTTCCAGAAGCTTTCCCAGACCTGTTCCTGGCCGGCTGTCAAAGTGGGGTTGCCAGCCCTGATCTGCGCGTCGCGCACCTCCCAATAGGCGCGGTGCGATGTGGCCGGCAAGCTGAACTGGCGCTCGATCCAGGCGGCATAGCCCTGGCTCGTCACGCTGCTGACTTCAGCGGGCGTGGGCCCGAAACTCGCGTGCGTCAGGAAGCGCGCAGCGGCCGCCGATGTGGGCAGTGTCTGGGCCTGGGCCTGGGGAGATAGCGGTGCAGCCAGGCCGGCCAGCACAAGAAGGGTACAGGCAGCGCGCACCGCCAAGCTTGTCGAGTCGATCACGAGAAAACTCCCCAGGCAGCCAGTCCAACCGACACCGCGCCGGCTGACTGAACTGTTCCGCAATTTAGCAGCGGATGGAAGTGCTATTCAGTGCGACTTTGTAAGTCCTCGTCAGGCATTCATGAAACCGAGATTGCGCAAGCCCGCATCGAAGTTTGCGCTGTTCGGGAAGATGTCCAGCAGCTGCGCGGGCGACAGCCCGAACCAGGCGCCCAGCGTCGTGCCCAGTTGATCGACCGATGTCGTGGGCAGCAGGGCGCCGTTGCCCAGCTGGTCGGAACTGCCGTCGAAATTGTTGTTGTTGGCGTTCTTCAGCGCCAGGGTCGGGAAGCGGCCGTACAGGTCGCCACCCCGCACCGCCCCGCCCATCACGAAATGGTGCGAACCCCAGCCATGGTCGGTGCCGTCGCCATTGCTGGTGAAGGTGCGGCCGAAGTCGCTGGCGGTGAAGGCGGTGACGTTGCGCTGCGCGTTCATCGCGCCCAATGTCGTGTCGAAGTAACGCAGTGCGTGTGACAGGCGGGCCATCAGGTCGGCATGGGTGCGGTTCTGCGCGTCGTGCGAATCGAAGCCGCCCAGGCTGACGAAGAACACTTGCCGCCGCGCCCCAGTGGCGCCCGACATGCCGGCGTCCACCATGCGCGCTACCACCTGCAGCTGCTGCGCCAGGGCGTTGAAGCTGCGCGCGCCCGTCAGCGGGTTGTCGTATTGCAGCTTGGGGTCGCCGTTGGCGCTGTAGTTGCCGCTGGCCGGGGCGGTGCCGAACAGTGGGTCGCTGGCGGGCTTCAGCGCATTGCGCAGAATGGCTTCGGCCGAGATGGCGCGTTCAGACACCGCCGCCAGGTCGCCTTCGAAGACATGCGTGCCGCGCGCGCGGCTGGTGATGCGCTCCAGCGCTGCTGCCAGGTCGGCGCTGCCGTAGACGCGGCCGGCGCTATCTGCGCCCAGGCGGATCGCGCCATTCGTGCCCACCTGGTACTGCTGCACGGTTTGCCCGGCCAGCCAGACGGCATTGCCAGACGCCGAGACCGAGGTAAACACCGCGCGGCCGTTCTGGCTGGCCAGCAGGTCGCCCATGCGCCCGCCCCAGCCGCGCGTGGCGCCTTCGGTGGCGCCTGACTGCCACGTGTTCTGCTGGTCGTTGTGGCTGAAAAGGCTGGCCGGCCTGCGGTGGCTGGCCTGGCTGTACTGCGCCTTGGTGGTGGGCTGAATGAGGGGGCCGACGTTGGGCAGGATGGCCAGCCGGCGGTCGGTGTTGAACAGGCTTTGCAGCTGCGCCATGCCGGGGTGCAGGGCGAAGCTGCGGCCCTGGTGGATGGCATTCGCATTGGCCGGCAGGATGGGCAGCACGCCCCCCAGCCGCGCCGGCGAACCCGCTGCGGCATTGGCCATCGGCACCGTGCCTGGGGCCAGCAAGGCAATGCTGTCGGGCGCCTGGTTGCGCACGCTGCTGTAGGCCTGCCAGCTGGCGGCATCGGTAGGCAACACCATGTTGAAGCTGTCGTTGCCGCCGAACAGGAACACGCAAACCAGGGCTTTGTAGTCGCCCGCAGTCTGGGCCGCAGCATGGCCTGCGGCCAGCAGGTTCAGCGCCAACGGGGCACCCGCGCCGGCCAGGGCAGACACCCTGCCGGCCTGGCGCAGGAACTGGCGGCGCGAGGCCGGGCTGTCGAAGAAGTGGTTCATCAAGGTTTGTCCTGTTCAGGGGTCAGGGCTGGACGGCGAATTCGGGCGATGCCAGCGCAAGCAGCAGCACGGCATTGACGCGGCTGCGCTTGGCCGCTTCCACCTGGGCGGCATTGGTGGCAGTCGTGACGGGGATGGCGATGCGGGTCACCGTATCGACGATGTCGCTGCGCAGGGCCGGCGCCGGTGCCGCTGCCAGCAGCCTGGCCAGCACGCGGTCCACCAGGGCCGCGGGGTCGGTAGCCAGGGCCACTTCGGCCGTCAGGTCGGGCTGCAGGTCGCGCCGGTTGAACACCGTGCCGTTGATCGTGCCGTTGCCCTGCCCCACACCGGAGGCCACGTTGTCGCGCATGAAGTTGACATAGCCCGCGGCGCTGGTTTCGTGCGCAATCTGCAGTTCAGGCGCGGCCAGGGCGCGCGCGGCGCTGGCCGTGCCCGGCGCCACGTAACCCGGCCGGTAGAAGTTGAAAACAGAAGGCGAGCGCAGCGGTGACTGGCCCAGGGCGTTGCTGTTGCTGTCGGTATTGCCGACACGGAAAAAACCGCTGTCACTGCGAAAACCGAAGGCCCTCATGTAAGCGGCCAGCCGCAATACCGGTTCGCGCACCTTGCCAGATGTGCCCGAGACGACCCGCGCTTCCGGATGCATCAGGATGGCCTTCACCACCGCCTTCATGTCACCGCGCACACCGCTGCCGTTGTTGGCAAACACACGTGCCACGTCGCGCACATAAGCCGGGCTGGGGTTGCTGGTGACCAAGCGCTGAATTAGCTGGCGCCCGATGAAGGGGCCGACGTTGGTGTGGTTGGCCAGCGTGTCGAGCGCCGTGCGCAGGCTGGCCGGGGGGTCGGAAGGCGACTGCGCTGGCACGGTGACGCCCAGGAAACGCTTTTCTTCGGTGGCGTGGTATTGCGCGTAGCCCTGCAGGGGCTTGAAAGCGCGGTCGGGGTCGCTGGCGCCGTCAGCGCTGCCGTTGAAGAAGCAGTCGTTGTTGGGCCAGTTCGGGCAGGCCCAGGACCAGCCGGTGAAGACCTTGGCCAGGCCCGACACGTCGGCCGCGGTATAGGTCTCGAGCGGGCTCGTCCCGTTCATGCGCGCGCTGCCGTCTTCGTTCAGTTCCACCACCCCGATCGAGAACAACTGCATCACTTCACGCGCATAGTTTTCGTCGGGCACACGCCCGGTGCGCGGGTCGGCCTTCTGGTTGCGCAGGTGCGACAGGTACACGCCCATCATCGGGTGCAGCGAAACCGATTGCAGCAGGTCGCGGTAGCGGCCCAGCCCCTGTTCACCCAGCATGTCCAGCCAGGCCGCCACGGCGCGCGGTTCGTTGCCGACATTGCCGTCGGCCATGCTGATGACGAAGATCTGCGACAGCGCATAGGCCGTGCGCTGTCGCAACTGGTCGGGGCCCGTCAGGGCCTGTTTCCAAAAGCTTTCTAGCACCTGGTCCTGGCCGGCGCGGGCGCCGGGCGTGGCCGCGGCAATGGCCGCGTCGCGCGTTTGCCAGTGCGCGCGGTGCGATACCGCTGGCAAAGCCAGTTGCTCGTCGATCCACGGGCCATAGCCGATGGCCATGACGCGGTCGATGTCAACCTCGGTCGGGCCGAAGGTGGCCTGGGTCAGGAAACGCGCTGCGTCCAGCCGAGTGGCGGGCTTCTCGACCACCGGCGCGGCCGGCGTCGCCGGCGTTGCGGCGCCACCGCCTGAAGAGGGGCTGGCAGGCTCGGCCGTGCCTGCACCGCCGCCGCCGCAGGCGGCCAGCATCAGGGTGGTCAGCGCAAACGCCAGGGTCAAGGTCTGGCGGGGACGGGTGAACATGGATACGGCTCCTCGTGCGGCGGGTCAGCCCGAATCTTCACCGTCTCCCGACGGTGCAGTCTGCGCATTCCTGCGCACCGGATACACCGGTTACTGCTGGTCGCCACTGCACACAGGCGCAAAGCTGCAGCCGATGTGTTCAGGCGTTCATGAAGCGCAGGTCGTGAACGCTGGCGTTGAAGTTCGCCAGGCTGGGGAAGATGTTCAGCAGGGCCGCATCTGAAGCACCGAACCAGCGCCCGAGCGTGAAGCCCAGTTGGTCGACCGACGTGCTGGGCAGCAGCACGCCGTTGGCCAACAGTTCGGGGCTGGCATCGAATTCGTTGTTGTTCGGGTTCCTGCTGCTGAGCACCGGCATCGTGCCGTACGAACGCCCGCCACGCACCGCAGCGCCCATCACGAACTGGTGGCCGCCCCAGCCGTGGTCGGTGCCGTCACCATTGCTGGTCAGGCTGCGGCCGAAGTCGCTGGCGGTGAACGTGGTGACCTGGCTCTGCGCCCCCAGGGCCGCCAGCGCTGCGTCGAAGTAAGCCAAGCCCTGCGACAGCCGCGCCATCAGCAGGGCGTGCTGGCTGTTCTGCAGGCTGTGGGTGTCGAAGCCACCCAGGCTGACGAAAAAGACCTGGCGCCGCACCCCCGCCGCACCGCGCAGCCCGGCGTCAACGAGCCGGGCCACCACTTGCAACTGGCCGGCCAGCGGGTTGTAGGCAGGGCTGCCCGTCAACGGGTTCGGGAACATCAACTTCGGGTCAGCCTGGGGCTGGTAGCTACCACCGTTGGGTGGCGTACCGAAAGCCGGGTCGCTGGCAGGGCGCAAGGCCGTGCGCAGGGCCTGCTCGGCAATGATGGAACGTGCCCCGACCGCGGCCACGTCAGCGTCCAGCGGATGGCTGCTGCGCGCCTGCGAGACCAGCCGCTGCAACGTGGCGCCGGCCGCTGCTGAATCGAATATCTGGCCCTTTTCGTTGACGCCCAGCCGAATGGCGCCGGCCAGGCCCACCTGGTACGGGCGCACTTCATTGCCGGCCAGCCAGACCGCATTGCCGGCGGCAGACACGGCGGTGAAAACCGGCTGGCCGTTCAATGCCGCTACCTGGTCGGCCAGACGCCCGCCCCAGCCGCGGGTGCTGCCTTCGGGGGCCAGGGCCTGCCAGGTGTTCTGCTGGTCGTTGTGGCTGAACAGGCGCGCTGGCCGCGGATGCAGCGGGTTGGCGTATTGGGCCTTGCTGGTGGGGCGCAACAACGGGCCGATGTTGGCCAGCACGGCCAGGCGGCCGGCATCGAACAGCGGCGGCAGGGCTGTGAGCAGCGGGTGCACGGTCAGGCTGGCGGTGCGTGAGACGCTGCCCGGGTTCAACACCAGCACGCCGCCCAGGCGCGCCGAGCTGCCCGCCGGGGCTGCGGGGTTGGGCGCCACGCCAGCGGGTGCCAGGGCAATGCTTTCCGGCCCCTGGCCGCGTGCCGCCAGATAGGCGCGCAGGTTGCTGCGGTCGGTCTGCAGCACGGTGTTGTAAGCGTCGTTGCCGCCATACAGAAACACGCAGACCAGGGCGCGGTAGTCCCCGCCGCTGCCGCCCGCAGCCTGGGCGGCTGCAGCGCCCACGCCGGCCAGGTTCAGCGCCAGCGGGGCAGCGCCGCCCAGCAAGGCGCTGTACGCGCCAGCCTGGCGCAGGAAGAGACGGCGTGAGACATTGTTCAGTAAGTGCATGGCGTGCTGGCTGGGGTCATGACTTCAGGACTTCAGGACTTCAGGACTTCAAGGCTGAACCAGAAATTCAGGTGCCGACAGCGTCAGTAGCAGCGCTATCTGCACGCGCTTGCGGCGCGCTTCGTCCACCTGCGCCTGGTTGCTGCCGTCTGGCTGCAGCACCGGGATGGGCGTGGCCTGCACGGCCTGCTGCACTTCACTGCGAAAGCTGCTGCGCGCGGGGGCTTCGTAGAGCAGACGTGCGAACACATGTTCGACCAGCTGCACCGGCTGGTCGGCCAGCACCATCTCTGGCGTCCAGTTTCGCTGCAGGTCGGGCAGCGAGACGGGCCCGCCGTCGACCATGGCGTCAACGTCGGTGCCAAATCCGCGAATCAGCCCGTCGCCCATGTAATTGATATAGCCAGCCACGGTCGATTCGTTCAGCAACTGCAGTTCAGGCGCCACCATGTTGGCCGCGGCCGACTGCGACAGCGGCGCGGCATAGCCCGGGCGGTAGAAGTTGAAGACCGAGGGCGAACGCAGCGGCGTCTGGCCCAGTTGTTCGCCCGGCAGGTCGGTGTCGCCAATCTGCCAGCGGCCCGACACGCTGGTGTGCGGAAAGGCGCGCAGAAAGGCGGCCAGGCGCAGCACCGGTTCACGCGGCTTGCCGGCCTGCGGCCCGGGCCGCGGGTTGCGGGCCTCGGGGTGCAGCAGGATGGCCTTGACCACGGCTTTCAGATCACCCCGAACGCCAGCGCCGTTGTCGGCCCAGACGGCAGAGATGACCGAAACATAGGCCGGGCTGGGGTTGCTCATCACCAGGCGCTGAATGAGCTGGCGGCCGATGAAGGGCCCGACATTGGAATGCGCAGCCAGCGTATTGAGCGCCACCTGCAGGCTGGCCTGCGGGTCGGCCGGGTTCTGGGCCGCAATGCTCACGCCCAGGAAGGCCTTGGCCTCGGGGCTGTGGAACTGCGGGTAGCCCAGCATGGGCTTGAATTCACGTTCGGGGTCGCTGGCACCCGTGGCGGTGAAACCGCTGGTGAAGCACAGGTTGCTGGGATGCCCGGGGCAGGCAAAGCTCCAGCCGGTGAACACGCGCGCCAGCTGCGTCACGTCGGCCGGGCCATAGGTCTCGAGCGCCTGGCCGTCGACCTGCACCGCGCTGCCGTCAGGGTTCAGCTGCACCAGGCCGATCGAGAACAGCTGCATCACTTCGCGCGCGAAGTTCTCGTCCGGCACGCGGCCGGTGGCCGGGTTGGCCTTTTGGTTTTGCAGGTGCGTCAGGTAGCGCCCCATCAGCGGATGGCGGGCGACGTTTTCCAGCAGGCTGCGGTAGTTGCCCAGCCCCTCGCTGGCCAGCATGTCTTGCCAGGCCGCCAGCGCCCGCGCCTGGGCCGTGACTTCGCCGTCAACGGCCGAGAGCACGAAGATCTGCGACAGCGCATAGGCCACGCGCAGGCGCAACTGGTCCGGGCCGTTCAGCGCCTGCAGCCACCAGGCTTCAAGCACGCCATTGGTGCCCGGGTCTTCGCCGGGGTTCGTCTGCGCGACGAGCGCGGCCTGAGCTTCCCAGTAGGCGCGGTGCGAAGTGGCAGGCAGCGCGAACTGCTCGTCGATCCAGGCGCTGTAGCCGCGCCGCATCAGCGCGTTCAGTTGCGCTTCGTCGGGGCCGAAGGTGGCGAAGGACAGGAAGCGCCGTGCTTCGGCCAGGCTGGCCGGGATGTCGACGACGTCACCGCGTTCACCCTGGCCACCAGCCGCGGCGGCCAGCGCGCTGGCGCGGCCATCGGCGGCGCTGGTCTGGCGGGCTTCGCGTTCTTCGCTGCAAGCCGCCAACAGACCGGCAGCCAAAGTGGCTGCCAAAACCATGGGCAGGAAGGTGCGGGCGTGTCGGCTGGGCATCAGAAGGCTGTTGTTGCAGACGTGGCTCATTGCCACGTCCGAATGATGGCCAGCTTTGCCCGCCGGAATGTGTCAGAAGGTGTCAATGCCCTCTGGCACCCCCGCACCTAACCGAGTGCGGGCGCCAACAGCCGGCGCGCCAGGTCTTGCGCAATCTGCTCGCGCGCGGCCCAGTCCTCGACCTGGTCTTCGCCGATGCGCCCGACGTTGAAGTAGGTCGCTTCCGGGTGCGCCAGATAAAAGCCGCTGACGCTGGCTGCCGGCGTCATGGCCAGGCTCTCGGTCAAACCCATGCCGATGTCTTCGCACTGCAGCACCTGAAACATGGCTCGCTTGACGCTGTGGTCGGGGCAGGCCGGGTAGCCGGGGGCCGGGCGGATGCCGCGGTACTTCTCGGCGATCAAGGCGACGGTGTCGAGTTGCTCGTCGGGCGCGTAACCCCACAGGTCGGTGCGCACGCGCTGGTGCATCTTCTCGGCAAAGGCTTCGGCCAGGCGGTCGGCCAGGGCCTTGAACATGATGGCGCTGTAGTCGTCGTGGTCGGCCTCGAAAAACTTCTCGCGCTTTTCCACGCCAATGCCGGCGGTGACGGCGAACAGGCCGATGTAGTCGGCCGCCACACCCTTGGGCGCAATGAAGTCGGCCAGGCTGCGGTTCGGGCGCCGAACTTTCCCATTCGCACTTTCGACCACGGGCCGTTCGGTTTGCAAACGCAGCGGGTTCCAGCGCAGCGCCACCGTGCTGCGCGTGTCGTCGGTGTAGACCTCGACAGTGTCGTCACCCACGGTGTTGGCCGGCAGCAGCGCGACCACGCCGTTGGCCTGCAGCCAGCGGCCTTCGATGGCGCGCTGCAGCAGGCGCTTGCCGTCGCTGAAGACGCGCTGCGCTTCATGGCCCACGACCTCGTCGCGCAGGATGTCTGGAAACTTGCCGGCCAGGTCCCAGGTCTGGAAGAAGGGCGCCCAGTCGATGAACTGCGCCAGTTCAGAGAGATCGAAATTCTTGAACGTGCGGCGGCCGACGAACTTCGGCACCGGCGGGGTGTAGGCCGCCCAGTCGACTGGGGTCTTGTTGGCGCGCGCGGCAGCCAGCGTCACCAGCGGCGTGGCCTTCTTGCTGGCATACAGGCGGCGCACCTGCTCGTAGTCGGTCTTCAGTTCACCGATGAACTTGGCCGCGCGCTCGTCGCTGAGCAAGTCGCTGCACACGCCCACGCTGCGGCTGGCGTCGGGCACATAGACCACCGGGCCTTCGTAATGCGGCGCAATCTTCACGGCGGTGTGCACGCGGCTGCAGGTGGCCCCGCCGATGAGCAGGGGCACCTTTTTTTCGCGGAAATAGCTGTCGCGCTGCATCTCGGCGGCAACATGCTGCATCTCTTCCAGGCTGGGCGTGATCAGCCCACTCAGCCCGATGATGTCGGCGCCTTCTTCACGCGCCTTGGCCAGGATGTCCTGGCAAGACACCATCACACCCATGTTGACGACTTCGAAGTTGTTGCACTGCAAGACCACGGTGACGATGTTCTTGCCGATGTCGTGCACGTCGCCCTTGACGGTGGCAATCACGATCTTGCCCTTGGCCTTGGCTTCGCCGCCGGCTTCCACCATCGCCAGTTTCTCGGCTTCGATGTAGGGCAGCAGGTGGGCCACGGCCTGCTTCATCACCCTGGCGCTCTTGACCACCTGCGGCAAGAACATCTTGCCCTGGCCGAACAGGTCGCCGACCACGTTCATGCCGGCCATCAGCGGGCCTTCGATGACGTGCAGCGGGCGGCCACCTTTGGCCTCGATCGTGCGCCAGACCTGTTCGGTGTCTTCGGTGATGAATTCGGTGATGCCGTGCACCAGCGCGTGGCTGAGCCGGTGTTCGACGTCGTTCGCCCGCCAGGCCAGGCGTGCGCTGTCGTCCTTGGCCAGGCCCTTGGCGTTCTCGGCGATTTCGACCAGGCGTTCGCCAGCGTCGGGCCGGCGGTTCAGCACCACGTCTTCAACGCGTTCGCGCAAAGTGGGTTCCAGGTCGTCGTACACGCCCACCATGCCGGCATTGACGATGCCCATGTCCAGCCCGGCACGGATGGCGTGGTACAGGAAGACGGTGTGAATGGCCTCGCGCACCGGGTCGTTGCCGCGGAAGCTGAAAGACACGTTGCTGACCCCGCCGCTGACTTTGGCCCCAGGCAAGTGTTGCTTGATCCAGCGCGTGGCTTCGATGAAGTCCACAGCGTAGTTGTTGTGTTCTTCGATGCCAGTGGCGATGGCGAAGATGTTCGGGTCGAAGATGATGTCTTCGGGCGGAAAGCCGACTTCGTCCACCAGCACGCGGTAGGCGCGTTCGCAGATCTCGGTCTTGCGCTGGTAGGTGTCGGCCTGGCCCTTTTCGTCGAAGGCCATGACCACCGCTGCCGCGCCATAGCGGCGCACCAGGGTGGCCTGGCGCTTGAATTCGGCCGGGCCTTCTTTCAGGCTGATGCTGTTGACGATGCCCTTGCCCTGGACGCATTTCAGGCCGGCTTCGATGACGGACCACTTGCTGCTGTCGATCATCACCGGCACGCGCGCGATTTCGGGTTCGCCTGCCACCAGTTTAAGGAAGCGGTCCATCGCTGCCTGACTGTCCAGCATGGCTTCGTCCATGTTGACGTCGATGATCTGGGCACCGTTCTCGACCTGCTGGCGCGCGACGGAAAGCGCGTCCTCGAAACGGCCTTCGAGGATCATGCGCGCGAAAGCCTTGCTGCCGGTGACGTTGGTGCGTTCGCCGATGTTGACGAACAGGCTGCTGGCGCCGGGAACACCCAGGTTCACGGGCTCCAGGCCCGACAGGCGCATGGCGGGCGGGGAGGCAGGGGCGGCGGCGGCGGAAGTCATGGGCTCAGTCCTGGTTCAGGGCTGAGCGCCGTTGCAGCCCGCTGAAGGCGCCAAACTGCCCTGCGGGTTTTTCGAGCCTGGCAGGGTGGGGCCCTGTCGCAACGCTCCTCGAAAACCCTTGAATTCTATCGGCTATGCGACGTCAACAGCGCCAGCGGGGTGGCGGCACTGATGCCCAATCCTGCACGCCGCGCGGCCGGAGCAGGGGCCAGGCCTGTGGCGTGCGGCAACGGTTCGGGCCGGGCTTCGTCCAGGCCGGCGCTGGCAGCAGCGGCCAGGGCCGGCACCACCAGCCCGCCGTCACGCCCGCGGCGCATGGCCACGCCCACGGCCAGGATGTCGATGACCAGCAGGTGCAGGATGCGGCTGACCATGGGCAGCTGGGTGGCCACATCTTCGACGTGGTCGACGATCAAGGCCACGTCGGCCTTGCGCGCCAGCGGCGAATGGCTGGCCGTGATCGCGATCACCGCCGCACCCCGTTCGCGCGCCAGTTGGGCAACCGTCAACAGGTCGTCCACGCGCCCGCTGCTGCTGATGATGACGACCGCATCAGAAGGCCGCAGCACATTGGCCGACAGCAACTGCAACCGGGTGTCGGTGATGGCCGCCGAGGGCACGCCGAAGCGCAGGAACTTGAACTGCGCGTCGTCTGCGACCACGCCGTAGTGCCCGACGGCGAAGAATTCGATGCGCTGGGCCGCGCTCAACACATCGATGGCCCGCCCCAGGGTGTCGCGGTTGAGCTGTTCGCGCAGCTGCAGGATGGCGCTGGCGGTATTGCCCAGCACCTTCACGCCGAGTTCGAGCATGCTGTCTTCGCCCGTCACCTGGGTGTGCGTTACCGGCACCGTGGCCGACAGGCCTGAGGCCAGGCGCAGCTTGAAGTCCGACAGGCCTTCGCAGCCCAGACTGCGGCAAAAGCGGATGACGGTCGGCTGGCTGACCGCCGAAGCGCGCGCGATTTCGGCAATCGGTTCGGACAAGGCGGCGCGCGGGTGCGCCAGCACGTGTTCGGCAACGCGCTTTTCGGCCGGCGAAAGCTTGTCGCGCGAACGCCGAATTTGCCCCAGCAGGGCCGATGCTTCGCTGCCCCGCAAGGTCTGCAACTGGGCCGCCAGGATGGCCGAGGCCCCCAGGAAGGTGGCGTGTTCAGCCGTCACCACGTAGGTGGGAATGGCGCGCAGGTAGTCGCTGAACCGGCCCTTGTCTTCAAACCGGTCGCGGAAGGGGCTGCGGTCGAAGTAGTCACCTAAACGCGGCACGATGCCGCCGCCGATATACACCCCCGCCAGCGCGCCCATCGTCACGGCCAGGTTGGCCGCCGCCGTGCCCAGAACGGCGCAGAAGGTGTCTACAGCCTCGGCGCAGTGGGCGTCGCTGCCATCCAGCGCCAGGCGTGTTATCTCGGGCGCAGTCAGTGCGGCGGCCGGCAGCCCGGCACGGTCACGCAGGGCGGCGTCGATCAATTCCAGCCCCGGGCCGGACAGCAGGCGTTCGAAAGAGACATGGTCAAAACGCTGCAGCGCGTAGCGCAGGATCGCGATTTCGCGTTCGTCGCGCGGCGCAAAGCTGGCGTGCCCACCCTCGGTACCCAGAGCCACCCAGCCGTCAGCGGCAGGAATCAGGCCGCTGACGCCCAGGCCGGTGCCGGCACCCAGCACGCCCAGCACGCTGCGTTCAACGGCCTGGCCGCCGCCCACCTGTCGGCGCTGGTGCGGCGCCAGCCGAGGCAGCGCCATGGCCAGGGCGGTGAAGTCGTTCACCACCACCAGAGTCTGCAGGCCCAGGCGCTGGCGCATCTGTTCGATGCTGAACTGCCAGTGGTAATTGGTCATGCGCACGCTGTCGCCTTCGACCGGGTTGGCAATCGCCACCGCCGCATGCGCCAGCATGGCGCCGGGCCCCAGCGCGTCTGGCGGCAAGCCTTGCAGGTAGGCCGTGATGGCGGCGTGAAAGTCGGCGTGTTCGGCGCAGCGCAACGACGCCATGTGCGCCAGCTGGCCCGGGGCGGGCTCGATGGCGAAACGCGCATACGTGCCTCCGATGTCGGCCAGCAGGCGGGGACTGTCGAAGGCGATCGAGGCGAAAGGGGCGACAGGGGCGATCGGGGAAATCCGGGCATTGGCACGCATGGCGCCCGATTGTGCCCCCGGCCCGGCCCTTGCAAGCCTCAAGCGGTCCCTGGCTGTGTAGTGGGATTACAGTGCCCTTCAGCCGCAGTTCAAACAGGTCCTCGGTTGACTCTCTGGCATGCCCTCGGCCTGGGCCCGCCTGTCTTGTGACCCTCATGTAGTTTTGCTACCGTCCTTCCATGCACCGTGAGTCCGATCGTCCCCGCAATGCGCAGGCCAAAGCTGGCCTGCCGCGCCCCTGGCTGCTGGCCGACATTGGCGGCACGAATGCCCGCTTCGGCTGGCTGGCAGAGGGCAGCATCACGCCCGAACATGTTCAGACGCTGCCCACGGCCGGCCACGCCGGCCCGGCCGTCGCCGCGCGGCAATATCTGGACGGCCTGCGCGAACACCTGGGCGCCGGCTATGAATCGCCCCGCGCTGCGGCCTGGGCCGTGGCCACGGCGGTGGCGGGCGACGAAGTGCGCTTCACCAACAGCGAATGGTCGTTTTCACGCGCTGCGGCGCGGGCTGAACTGGCGCTGGACGAATTGCTGGTGCTCAACGACTTCGAGGCCCTGGCCCTGTCGTTGCCGCGTCTGCAGCCGCACCAGTTGCGGTTTTTCGGCGGCCCGCAGCAGAGCCTGGCGGGCGCGGCGCTGGCCGTCATCGGCCCGGGGACGGGCCTGGGTGTGGCCGGGCTGCTGCCGACTGCGCAGGGCTGGGTGGCCATTCCGGGCGAAGGCGGGCACGCCACGCTGGCGGCAGCCGATGAGTTCGACGCTGCGGTGCTGGCTGCAGTGCGGCGCGAATACGCCCATGTCTCGGCCGAGAGGCTGCTGTCGGGCATCGGCCTGCCGGTGCTGCATGCCGCCGTGGCCCTGGTGCTAGGCCAGCCGCGGCCCGCGCTGAGCGCAGGCGAAGTGGTCGAAGGCGCGCTGCAGGCCGGCGACCCGGTGTGCGCACGCACGGTTGACAGCTTTTGCGCGCTGCTGGGCGGCTTTGCCGGCAACGTGGCGCTGACACTGGGTGCGCGTGGCGGTGTCTACATCGGCGGCGGCGTCGTGCCGCGCTTGGGCGAACGCTTCTTCCAGTCGGCGTTTCGCCAGCGCTTCGAAGCCAAGGGTCGCTTCGAGGGCTACCTGCAAGCCGTGCCGACGGCCCTGATCACCGACACGTTGGCCGCGCTGACGGGTTCTGCGTTTGCGCTGGAACTGCACGCCTGCTGAAAGCCCTTACCAAAAGTCCTGTCAACCGCCGATGCGTGGGCCACGTTGAGAGTCCTGTCGCGGCTGGCAAGCACCGGTGGCGACGAGACTTTCCAACCCTGCTGAACCGAAAAGAGACATAGATGAACAAGACCCTCGCCGCCCTGATCCTGGCCGCTTTCTCTGCCGTGGCCTTCAATGCTTCGGCCACCACTCCGGTAGCCGCCGCGGCCGCCAAGCCGGCCAGCGCTGCCGAGAAGAAGATGGAAAAGAAGGCCGAAGCCAAGAAGGAAGAAGCCAAGAAGGACATGAAGAAGGAAATGAAGAAGGAAGAGCCGAAGAAGTAAGTTCTTCAGACTGTTTTGAAAAAGCCGGGTCTTCCCGGCTTTTTTGTTTCCAGGGCGGGCCGCGAAGAAGCTGCCGCCCGCCCGCCCGCCCGCCCGCCCGCCCGCCCGCCCGCCTCAGGTCTCGCCCAAAACGGGCTTCGGCTATTTCAGATGGCTTCTGCGCGCCTATCTGTTGTTTTGGCGCACTGTAGTTTGCCTACATTCAGAGGGCGAGTCGCCCCGATCCGGTTTTCGGCCGCCCCAACAGGGTGGGCTATTGGGGGATTGAGCCGCTTCGGTGTGCATTCAAGCACCTGGAAGATGCATAAATAGGCCCTGCAACGCACCGATCTAGGGTTTACGGCAGAGACCCCAGAATCTAGTTTTGGTACAAACCCGGCAGTTCCATCCGGTTTCTGCCGTCTCGCCCATTCGGGCCGGCCCCAAAACAAGCGTCTGCAGGAGACACCCCATGAAGCATTCCAAGACCTTGCGCCAGCGGGCGCTGTGGCGCGCCACCCCCGTGGCCGCAGCCGTGGCGGCCCTGTGGTCTCTGCCTGGCGGCGCCCATGCGCAACAAGGCGCGGCGCCGGCCACCCCTGCTGCCACCGTCACCATCACCGGCATCCGGCGCGGCATCGAAAGCGCCATCAATACCAAGAAGGGCGCCGACGGCATCGTCGAAGCCATCTCGGCCGAAGACATCGGCAAGCTGCCCGACAGCAGCATCGCTGAATCGATCGCCCGCCTGCCCGGCATAGCCGCGCAGCGCGTGAATGGGCGCGCGACAGAGATCAACATCCGCGGGCTTTCAGGCGACTTCGCCAACACGCTGCTGAATGGCCGCGAGCAGGTTTCCACCGGCAACAACCGCAGCGTCGAATTCGACCAGTTCCCCTCAGAGCTGATCAACAAGGTCACGGTCTACAAGACGCCCAGCTCGGCCCTCATCGGCCAGGGCCTGGCCGGCACGATCGACTTGGAAACCGTGCGGCCGCTGTCCTTCGGCCAGCGCACGATCGCGGTCAACGTGCGCGGCGAGCAGAACGGCGGCGGAACCCCCTTCAAAGGTGACGGCAGCCGCGCCAGCTTCACCTATATAGACCAGTTCGCCAACCGTACCGTGGGTGTCGCCTTCGGCATCGCGCGCCTGGCGACGAAAACCGAAAAGTCGCGCAACGAGACCTACGACACGTCCAATACCGGCAGCTTCACCAACGTCAACGGCGGCGCCAACTTCACGTTCAACCAAGGCTTCAAATTCTTCGTCGACCAGACCGACGAAACCCGCACTGGCGCCATGGGCGCCATCGAATTCAAGCCCAACCAGGACCTGAGCAGCGTCGTCGACTTCTTCTATTCGAAGTTCGACAAGGACGTGACCAAACGCGGCCTGGAAGTGCAGGTCAACGACAGCTGGAAGGGCGGGGCCCTGGCCTTCCAGGCACCGACGCTGACCAATGCCGTGGTGCAGAACAACCGCCTGATCAGCGGCGTCTGGGGGAACGTGAACCCGTTGTCGCGCACCATCTGGGAGCCGCGCAAGGACGACCTGAATTCCTTCGGCTGGAACACGAAGTGGAAGTTTGCCGAAGGCTGGCAAGGGACTGTGGACCTGAGCACCTCGTCGGCCAAGAGCAAGGAACAGATCATCGAGATGGAGGCCGGCGTCTACGACACGGTCAACAACCGGCCGCTGCCGGGCAACGTGACGGTAGGCAACTACAGCACCATCACCGCCTTCCAGTACGACCACGGTAACCCCGCCATCGTGCGCCTGACCGACCCCGAGAGCTGGGGCCAGAACGGCTACGACAAGATCATCACGACGGACGACAAGATCCAGGCTGTCCGCCTGGGCCTGGACCGCGACATGGAAGGCGTGTTCTCGCGCCTGAGCGCGGGCGTGAACTTCAACGAACGCGAAAAAACCAAGGGCGCGGCCGAGAACTTCTTGCGCCTGCCCGGCCGCACCAACAACAACCCAGGCGTGGCGTTGCCCGCAGGCGCCGGCACCATCGCCCTGCCCGGCAGCGCCAGTGGCACCGTCAGCTTCAGCCCTGGCGCGGCCTACCCCAGCCTGTACAGGCTGGACCCGAACGTCAATGGCGACATTCTGAACAAGGGCTGGACGGTCAAGGAGAAGGTCAACACCTTCTTCGTCAAGGGCGACCTCGACGCCGAAGTCTTCGGCCTGCCCATGCGCGGCAATGTCGGCTTGCAGGTGGTCAACACCGACCAGCGCTCAACCGCGCCAGTGGTCGACAACACCAACCAGGGCGCCTTCACGCTGCGCACCGACGGCAAGAGCTACACCGACGTGCTGCCCTCAGTGAACTTGGCTTTCGAGCTCGGCAACGACATGTTCTTGCGCACCGGCATCGGCCGCCAGATGGCCAAGCCGCGCATGGACCAACTGCGGTCCTTCACCCGCAGCGAAGTGAACGACCAGCGCAGTTGGACCGGCAGTGGCGGCAATGCCAAGCTCGACCCGTTCCGCGCCACGGCCTTCGACGTCTCGGCCGAGAAGTACTTCAGCGGCAACAAGGGCTATGTCTCGGTTGCAGCGTTCTACAAGGACCTGAAAAGCTACATCTTTGAGTTTAAGAACACGGCCTACGACTTCAGCGGCTTCCCGAATCTGTCGGGCCGAGTGCCGCTGTCCAACATCGGTGAATTCACCCAGCCCGTCAACGGCACGGGCGGCACGATCAAGGGCATTGAACTGGCGGCTTCCGTGCCGCTGAACCTGCTGACGCCAGTGCTCGACGGCTTTGGCGTGCAGGTGAGTTTTTCAGACACCAAGAGCGCCATTCGCCCCTTCGGCGACGCCGACGTACGCCCGCTGCCCGGGCTGTCGCGCACGGTCACGCAGCTGACGGGCTACTACGAAAAATTCGGGTTCTCGGCGCGCGTCGCCGGCCGCAAGCGCTCGTCGTTCATTGCCGAGATCGAAGGCTTCGGCGCTGACCGCGAATTCAAGTACGCCCGTGGCGAGACCCTGGTCGACCTGCAATTGGGCTATGAATTCGGCGCCGGCTTTGCCAAGGGCCTGGGCCTGCTGCTACAGGTGAACAACGCCACGAACGAGCCTTATCGCGAGTTCGACGGCGCTTCGGGCAACGACACCAAACTGGACGAGAACGGCCGAACCATTTTGTTCGGCGTCAGCTACAAGTTCTGATGCCGGCCTGATTCACAGGCCCCTGCCGGCAGCGGCAGGGGCTTTTTCCTTTGCGCAGAATCCGAAGACAAGCAAGCTTGCACCAACGCAGCCAAGCACTGGAACCCGCCATGACAGCCCAGCACATTCAACACATCGTCATTGCCGGTGGCGGCACCGCCGGCTGGATGGCCGCCGCCGCGCTGGCCAAGCTGCTGGGCACGGCCTGGCGCATCACGCTGATCGAGAGCGAAGACATCGGCACCGTGGGCGTAGGCGAGGCCACCATCCCGCTGATCAACATCTACAACCAGGCGCTGGAACTGGACGAAAACGAGTTCATGCGCCAGACCAGCGCCACCTTCAAGCTGGGCATCGAGTTCGTCAACTGGGGCCGCCAGGGCGACAGCTACATCCACGGCTTCGGCCCGCTGGGCCCGGACATCGGGCTGACCAAGTTCCATCACTACTGGCTGAAGATGCGCGCGGCCGGCAAAGCCAGCGGCCTGGAGGACTATTCGATCAACACCGTCGCTGCACGCGCAGGCAAGTTCCAGCGCGCGCAGCCCGAGCTGGGCAAGAGCCCGCTGGGCGAGATTGCCCATGCCTACCATTTCGATGCCGGCCTGTATGCCGCCTTCCTGCGCCGTTATGCCGAGAAGCTGGGCGTGGTGCGGCTGGAAGGCAAGATCAGCGCCGCCACGACACGCGCAGAAGACGGATTTGTCGACGCCGTGGTGATGGAAGGCGGGCGCCGCATCGAAGGCGATCTGTTCATCGATTGCAGCGGCGTCCGCGGCCTGCTGATCGAG
>JBBQAW010000030.1:0-23479 GCA_038316815.1 Burkholderiales bacterium | reverse complement strand
TGTCCAGCACAGGCAGGCGTTCGCTGCGCGGAAGCGCACCGCCATTGGCGACAAGGGTCCCGGCGCCGCCTGCGCCAGGTGTCATGGGCAGGATGACGGATGCGGACAGGGGCGGCGCCGGCGCAAGCGGAGCACCGGGCGCACCGCGCGAGCCAGGCAGGACAGGACTGTGCATGTGAGCTCCTCCAGACGCCAGGGCTGCCAGCTTTCGCCAGCGGCCGGTAGTTGGCGTGGCTCGTACGTTGCGCCTGACTTCGCTTAGGTGCAACCCCCTGAATTGAAGCCGGCCAGACCGATATCCCCAGACTGAAGGACATCCGCCAGTCAGGGCGCACTGCCTACGGTCCGCCGCGTTCAGCCAGAACAGCGTCTCGATTGCCTGCCGGTATTGCGCTTGAGCAACGACGCTGGTGTTTTGATAGGAGCCCCGTTTCTAAAACACGAAGCGCTTAGATTGATCACAACGCGATGTTGCCACTGGTGTTCATTCAGTATCTGGCAGCGTAAAAGCCGCGCGCCGCGTAAAACGTTCTTACACCGCTTCAAGGTGCTCAGTCTCCCCGATCCGATACCCGCTTTTAGTCCGATTTGGATTGCTCGGGTTGGTCTGGGGGCCCGTCTGCTGACCTTCAAGCCAGCGCACCAGCCAGTTGACGATCAGCACCCGCTCTGCCCGACCATTAACGGACCCTTACGGTCGCCGGCCGTCCGGCGACCCAACCTGCTTCTGGCCTACCGAATTTTAGTAGCTCTGCATATCGGAGAGAGGCGCGTGATGGGGCAGCGCAGGTCGTGCCCGACCCCGGCCAGAGTTTTTGCGTTCATCGCATCGCGTGTGGCCTGCGCTGGCTCACGCCAGGGCCGAAGTACCAGAACGACATCGGCAAGGAGCTGGGCAAGCAGGCTGCGCGGTTGCTGGCGCCACTGCGAAGCGAGACCGCAGGACCGAATGCCGCAAGGGGCTTGAGCTGGCCGGAGGCGGTCTGCAATTCCGAGCCCGCGCCCGCGCCCTCAGCGCACCGCCAACGCCTCTTTCACGCCGGGCGCGAACTCCGCGCCGTGGCACACCTCGGCGGTCGATGCCTTCAGCGTGACTCCGATCGGCTCGACCCGCCCGCTCAGGCAGCGGCCAAGGAAGCTCTCCATCACGGCATTGAAGGCAATCCGGTTGACCGGCCGCGCGAAGCCGTGGCCTTCGTCGGGGAACACGATGTAGCTGACTGGGATGTTGCGCGCCTTCATCGCGTCGACGATCTGGTCCGACTCGGCGATGTTCACGCGCGGGTCGTTCGCGCCCTGGCCGATCAGCAGCGGCCGTTCGATGCGCGCCGCAGCGTTCAGTGGCGAACGCTCGGTCAGCAACGCGCGGCCAGCCTCGGCCTCGGTCTCGGGGTCGCCCATGCGGCGGTACATCTGCTGCTTGAAGTCTTCCCAATACGGCGGAATGCTCTTCAGCAGCGTGAACAGGTTCGACGGCCCGACGATGCTGACGCCGCAGGCGAATTCGCGCGGCGTGAAGGCCAGCCCAGCCAGCGCGGCGTAACCCCCGTACGAGCCGCCCGTAATCGCGACCTTGTCGCGCGTCGTGACCCCGCGCGCCACCGCCCAGGCCACGGCGTCGAGCAGGTCGTCCTGCATCGCACGGCCCCATTGCTGGTCGGCGGCGTTGACGAAACGCTTGCCGAACCCGGTCGAGCCGCGAAAGTTGACCGCCAACACCGCGTAGCCGCGGTCGGCCAGCCACTGGTGCCGACCGTTGTAGCCGTAGCTATCGCGGCTCCAGGGCCCGCCGTGCACGTCCAGCACCATTGGTACAGCGCGTGTGGGTTTGCCATCGGCGCCGGCCTGGCTGTCGCGCGGCAGCGTCAGGTAGGACACCAACGTGAGGCCGTCGCGCGATTTGATCTCGTGCGCCTGCATCGGTTGCAGCGGCGCACCTTCGAGTTCGGGCCGCGTCACGTACAGCAGCTCCAGCGTCTTCGCGCTGCGGTCGAACAGCCAGGCGGTTGCGGGCGTGGTCACGCGGTCGACGGTCAACAGCCACTTGTCGTTGGCTTCGGTGCGCGATGTGATGCTGAAGTTGCCGCCGGTCTCGCGCTCCAGCCACTTTAGGTTGGCCGCGAGCGCGGCATTCGCGGCGCCGCCGAGCGCTACCATCTCGGGCTTCAGGTATTCCAGCACGTAGCCCTGCAACTGCCGGCTGCGTGGCTCGAACAGGCCTTCATCGATGTCGGCCCGCGCGTCCTGCGCCAGCATCGTGAAGCGCCCGCTGGCCACGTCCTGGGCCAGCAACGCCGCGGTGTCGCGGCCCCGTGCGTCGGACCAGTACAGCGTCTTGCCGTCGGCCGTTTAGCCCAGCGGCGTTGTGCCGGCCGAATCCTCGAAGCCGACCGACACCATCGGGGTTGCCTCAACCGTGCCGTCCTCGACGCGGAAGTAGTCGTTGCCGTCGTCGCGGCGCGACTTCTGCGCCATCCGCAACACCCCTTGCGGGTCAGCCATGAAGCGGCCGTAGCCCTCGTTCTTCATCACCAGGGTCAGCTTGCCCGTGGCAAGCTCCAGGCTGTGTACGTCGTGCACGTGCGGGTCGCGATTGTTCAGGCCGATCAGGATGCGGTCCTTCACCAGCGGGCTGCTGGAGATGATCTGCACCCGTGTCTTGGTGAACGGCGTGTACGCGGTCTGCTTGCCGCTTTCCACATTCACGCCGTAGAGCAGGAAGTTCTCGTCGCCACCCTGGTCGTTGATGTAAAGCAGTGTCTTCGAATCCGGTGACCAGTCGGCACGGCGGATCGGCCGCGTGCGTTCGTCGGTCAGCACCCGCGCTTCGGCCGGCTTGTCCAGCGGCGCGGCCCAAACGTTCAATACGCCGTCGCGCGGCGCGATCCACGACAGCCAGCGGCCGTCGGGGCTGAGCCGGCCACCGGTCTTGCTGGGGTTGCCAAACAGCTTGGCGCGCTCGATCAGCGGCACGGTCGATGCAGCAGGCGCGGGCTGTGCCCAGGCCACCGGAGCAGCCGCTGCGGCGAAGGCTTAAGTCAAGCTCAAGGCCAACGCGTGGCAACGATCAGAAGGCATGGGTCAGGCTTCGTCGCGGCGATCAATGGCAGCCATTGTTGCCGCGCCGCGCGCAGCTATGCTCCCCCTAGAAAATTGCGTGCCCCAGCCGACATGCGCGGCCACGGAGGAAAAGTTATCCAGTCGCATCAATTTTGCCCGGCAGTGAAATGAACTGGTCAGTCCTTGCCGTTGTAGCCAGCCCTGAAGCTGTCTTTAAACGTCTTAAGTGAACCGCTCGTGGCCGCCTGTTGCAGCGCCCGCCTTGCGCGCTGCCTGCTGTCTGCTGTCTGACCTCTGGCAGATTGCGCGCTGTGCGGACTAGCAGGCGGAAGAATCGGAAAATCAAGACAAAGACAAAGCCGATCGCGTAGATGCCACCTGGTCGCCGTGACAGATGTCCCGGACCTTCAGGCTGACAAGGTCGCAGCCCCGGAGCTTGCTGTCGAGTCCCAAGTTGAAGAGTGCCAGCTCGCGCACCCAGTTGTCTCTTTGAAAGCGCACCCGGAGCGCCCAGATGTCTCTGAGCTTGAACGGGGCGTTCTGGCCGACGATCTTGCCCTTTTTCCATGGCTCGCGATGAGCAAGGCTGGCTACGTTTTCCATGATGGACACCCATCAAGTTGAGGGCCAGCAAGGATGCGCCTCAGCAGCAACGAAGCATCTGCCACGGGTGCGTCGGCCAGAGCTGCGGCCGACAGTCAGCTTCCTGGCTTGGTCCTGTACTTGAACTCCTTGTCTCAAGCGGTAGTAGCCCAAGGTGTTCTGTCTGGAAACTCCGGGAGGGGGCTGCGAGCTTTCGGGCGTGGACCAACGGTTTTGGATTGAAAGGACGCTTGCGAGCGCTTGCGAGCACTTGGGAGACGCGGCGCAGGACCGCCCGGGCCAGGTCGCCGGCCGCTCAGGCTCTATTGCCCAGGCGTAACAGCCGGCACTGCGATGACCACCACAGGACGAGTCGACGATTCGCCCGCCGCCACTCGGGACTTGCCCTGTTTCAGCGCCACGCTGTCGGACAGGATGCTGACGGCCTCATTCAGGATGATGTCTTGGACAGCGCCCCGGGTCTCCGCTGCGGCGAGGTCTGTGCCGAGCTTGCGTTCGTTGATCTGCAAGCCATCGTCTGCCAGTGCGCTGGCTGCAACCTGGGCTGCGCCGGCTTCGGCTGCACCCAGCATGGCGGTCAGGCGTTTGGCCTGCGCCGCTCGCTCCTGGCGCCGGACGACCTCGTTCAGCGAAATCACGTTGCTCTTTCGCAATGCCTGCGCCCTTGCCACGTCTTCCAACAGACGCTGATAGTCCCGGTCGCGTTGGGTGCGATCTTCGTGCCACGCCAGCAGGACGGGCAGCTGTGCTTTCACGTCGCCCACCGGAACGTAGTCGGTGGCCTTGATGCGGGTCCACGGCAAAGCATTACTGAAGCTTGACTCCCCGAATTCCGCGTCCTCACCGGTCTGCGGGAACCCAATGTCCGGCGTCACGCCGCGCAGTTGGTTTGTTCCGCCGTCCACCCGGAAGAACTGCGCGATGGTCATCTTCAGTTCGCCATACACCGGCGTGGCATTCCTGGCGATCTGGTCCAGGCTGGCCACGGTCTGGACCGTGCCCTTGCCGAAACTGCGCTCGCCCAGGATCAGGCCGCGGCCATAGTCCTGAATCGCCGCCGCGAAAATTTCCGACGCCGACGCCGAGTTACGGTTGATCAGCACCCCCAACGGCCCGTCCCAAGCCAAGCTGGTATCGACGTTTCTTTCCACGCTGATGCCGCCTTTGGCGTTACGCGTCTGCACTACCGGCACCTTGCCCACGAACATGCCCGTCAGCGTTACCGCTTCTCGCAGCGATCCACCGCCGTTGTTGCGCAAGTCCACCAGCAGGCCATCCACCTTTTGTGCCTTCAGGTCTTCCAGCAGCCTGGCCACGTCGCGGGATGCGCTGCGGTAGTCCTTGTCGCCCTTGCGCAGCGCGTCGCCGTCTTCGTAGAACGAGGGCAAAGTGATGACGCCGACGAGGCGTTTGCTCGCGCCTTCCGTGACTGAGTAGACCTTGGCCTTGGCCGCGCGATCCTGCATCGTGATCGTGTTGCGGATCAGGACCACGATCTTGTTCGAGACATCGGGTCCGCTGTCCGCCGGCAGAACGTCCAGCCGTACCGTCGATGCCACGGTGCCGCGGATGCGGGCCACCGTGTCTTCCAGGCGCGAGCCGACGACATCTTCCATGGCGCCCGCCGCACCTTGCGCGACGCCCACGATGCGGTCACCCACCTTCAACTGACCCGACAGGCTCGCAGGCCCCCCCGCCACCAGTTCGCGGATGGTGGCGTAGCCGTCGATTTCGGTCAAAACCGCGCCAATGCCCACCAGTGACAGCCGCATTGCGATGCCGAAGTCTTCCGCGGCCCGTGGCCCCAGGTAATTGGTGTGGGGTTCGATCGCCGTCGTGTAGGCATTCATAAAGGCTTGGAAGGCGTCAGCGCTGGTGATCTTGCCCAGGCGCTGGGCGGCGCTGTCGTAGCGTTTGGTCAGAATCTGGACGATGCCCGGGTCAGCTTGGCCAGCGAGCTTGAGCCGCAGCCAATCATTCTTGACGCGCATGCGCCAGAGCTCGTGCAGCTGCGCCTGGGTCGCAGGCCAGATTTGATCCTTGCGGTCGATCTGCAGCGACTCATTGCGCGTGAAATCGAATCCCGTTTGCAGCAGGCTGCGGGCATAGGCCATTCGCTCGGCCGCACGCCGTTCGTACATGTTGAATATCTCGAACGGTGCGCGCAAGTCCTCGCTCAGGATGGCATCGTCCAGCCGGGTACGCTCGACACCCAGGCGGTCGATGTCGGACTGCAGAAAGAAGAGCTTCTCTGGGTCGAGCGCCTTCAGGTACTGGTCGAACACTTTGCTCGACAAGGCATCGTCGAGCGGTAGGGCCTTGTAGTGGTGGCGCGACAGCAGCTCCGCGGCCAGACGGGCCGCCTTGGCCTCCTGCACCGCCGGTTTGAGCAGCGGCGGATAGGAAACCTGCGAATCCGCGGTGGCAACCTGCATGCCGGTTGCCAGGATTAGCGCGAGCCAAATCAGCTTTTGTTTCACTCTTACTCCACCACGGTTGAATGGTCCATGAAGCCCGCAGACTTGATCCCGGGCCATGGACTGCAGGAAACCTGACGCCGCCCCGACAGTGCCGCCGGTCACACAAAGTTCGTGGTCAGGTCACGATCACCGGACCGAACCAACGCGGATGGTCCCATGCCGCGGGCCAGAGCCGTTGCCCGGCGCTGAATGTGACCTGAAGTGCGAGTGGCTTTTCGATGTTCAGCCTGACTCATTCAGCTTCTTGCGCAATTGCTCACGGCCCAATGCCCGTTGCTGGGCACGACAGCCCATTTGCGCGCCACGTTCGCGTTCATGCCGATGGCCGTGGCCACCACCGCCCGAGATGCCGCCTGGTCGCTGTGACAGATGTCCCGGAACTTCAGGCTGACAAGGTCGCAGCCTTGGAGCCGCTACCAGGTTGACCCAACCGTTTCCGTAAGCTGACCTTGGCCGGCCGAGCCCGCGTATCGAAAGTCAGCTTACCGGCCCGACTTCGTACTCACGCTCTCGGCCAAGTGCGGATGCTGGCGACGGTCAGCTTCCCGGCATCCCACTCAAACAGGCTCCCACCGCCGGTCGCGAAGTGCTGGCCTCAACCGCACGCCGTGGATGTTGGCCGAGTAGATGCGCAAGCTGCAGGATTAATCGGCTGTCAATGGCTATCCGATGGAAATCATCGCCGTCGATGCCAACAGCCGGGTAGACCATCGGGCCGGCTGTTCCGCAAGCAGTCGAAGAGATTCGCAGGACCCACGACACCATCGAAGCCGAAAGCGCCGCGTACGAGGCGCGATCCATTGGTTTACGCAGGCTGGCGCCGAGGCTTTCGCGCGATTGCTCGAACTGGCCGAGAAACGCAACTTCGGCATGTTGGAGAACAGGCCGTCGGTTCACCGTGGCGAAAACTTCCAAGACTGGCCGCTGACATTTCGGCATTCCTGCTGAGTCGCGGCGCTGCTCTTGCCCGCGCCACTTCCACCTTCCAGACACATGTTCTGCCGTTCCAGGTGCATGGTCTGTAGCTTGAAATAACCGTCACGGATCGGGATGACTTTCCAGAGCTGGCCGGTCACGTCGTCACAGGTTGTCTGGATGGCAGGGCTGCGTTTTGCCGCGCCACTGCCGCCCTCAAGACACATGTCCTGATCTTCAAGGTACTGGGTCTGAAGCTTGAAATAGCCGTTATCGGCCGGAACGAACTTCCAGAGTTGGCCGGAAACGTCCGCGCAGGTATCCTGAAAAGCGGCGCCCCCCAGGAACGCGCCACGCTCTGGTTTATTGCCGTCGAGGCAATGGTTTTGGCTTTCCAGAAACCGGGTCTGCAGCTTGTAGTAACGGTCGCCAGGCTGAAAGCTGGCGGAGCCGCCAGGGACCAAATTGGCGCTTGGACGAAGTTGCGCGCGCGGTACAGGGGCCTCGCGTCCCGCGGCAACTGCGCCCTGACCGTTGGAACTGGCCGGGTCGACTGCCTACCCGACCCACATCGCCGCGTAGCCGTTATAGATGCCGATCCCCAATGCCTGCCAATTTTTTCCCTTCCAGGCCAGCTTTTCAAGAATCACATTGTTGTGCTCCTGTTCAGCGAGGGGGAATCCCTTCTCCTTCCAACTCTCCAACGCCTCCGCGGTCACCACCGTGGCGCGGGCTGTCCAGTATGCATTCTCGAAAACTTTGCCGGGATAGGCGGTGCCGAGTCTCTTGGCAGCATCCCACATACATTCAACAATGTCCGGGCAGTCACTCCACTCGTGCGTCAACTTCTTGATGTTCATGGCCAGATCACGCACGTGCCGGTTCGCCACGAGGCTGAGCGATGGTGAAAGTGGAATGGCCGGCAGATTGTTCTCAGCACGGTACTCATTGATCAGCCGCGCGAGGTCCGCTTCCTTGGTGTCCAACTCGTCGCTGGCGCACGGACCGGGTTTCAGTATTTGCCGCGAATCACAGACCGTTTGGGCATGGCTGCCGATGCCAACCAGTGCCAAAGATACGGCGGCGAGTCCCGCCTTGAAACTGCGAAGTGTCATGAGTCTCCTTGATTGCCGATGTGCGTGTCGATTCTGGGAACCAGGGAGATTCGCGTCAAGATCAGGAATGTTCGGAAGCGAATCGGCCGCACTTCAGCTCCGCGCCCGGCTACCTGCCCGGGCCTAGCTCATCCTGCTCGGCCCGGCTCAACCCGGCCAGCCACGGGTACTGCTGCGCCAGCGCGGAAGGTTCGGCCAGCCAGCGATGCCAGCGTCCGCTGCGGGTGCGCCCCAGCAGCCAGTTGCCGTCGGGGCTGAAGGTCGTCGCCTCGATCAAGTCTTCGTCGAGGCGGATGGTGGCTGCCAGCGCCCCCCTGGGCCCGTCCAACCGCCACAGGCGCAGCACGCCCTGGCTGCTGAGCGTGGCGGCCAGGGCATAAGCCGGGCCCAGGACGACGGCTGCAATGTCGCTCTCATGCCCGTTGATTTGAGCCACTGGCTCGCCCGAGCTCGCGTTCCAGATGCGGGAAACCCCGTCTGCCGATGCCGTGATCAGGAATGTGCCGTCGGGCCCGAATGCCAGCTTCTGCACGGCACCCGCCTGCTGACGCTCCCAGCGCAGGCTGCCGTCGCGGCTGAACACGCGCACCAGGCCGTCGCCACAGCCGAAGGCCACGAGCTGTTCGCCCGCCGCAGAGAAGACGACATTGGCCAAGGGCCCGAGGCAACGGTACTGCGGCAGGTCAGGGCCTTGCCAGACAGCCATTTGTTGCGCAGCTTCGAAAGACTGGCCCGGCGCGAGAAAGCGCCATTCCGCCCGCGCCCGGTTGGCAGTCAGGCTGGCGCGGGTAGCCACGCGCACAAGCCCATCGGCCGAGCAGACCAGGCTCAGGTCGCGATTGCAGCCGTCCTGGCCGGGCACGCGGGGCGCCAGGGCAGACAGCTCTCCCGCCGCCAGGCCCCACAGGCGCTCCGCGGCTTCGGGCGTGCTGGCGGGCGCGCGCCGCAAGTCCCACAGCCGCACCAGCCCTTCAGATGTGGCCGTCAGCGCGAGCAGACCTGGCACAGCGCCCGGCGCGAAGCGGCCGGACGTACCCTCCAGCACGACCAGTTCGTGGCCGTCGGCCGCGGCCACCCGAGTGCGCGTGGCGTCCAGGGTGGTCATGACCCAACCGCCATCGGGCGAGATGCGGGCTTCAGTTCCCTCAAGGCGCACTGGGCCCACACCTTCGCGCCACAGCCAGCTGGCGCCGCCGTGCTGCGTCAACACCATGCCTCCAGGGCCGAAGACCGGCCCCGTGCCACGCAGGCGGGCCCGCGGCCGGCCGTCCAGGTCCCAAAGCAGCGTGTGGCCCGCCTGGACGGTGGCCATGCGGTCGCCTTCGCGCGCGAAGACCGGGGCGACACCCGCCAGGTCGACACCCGCCGGCGCGACACCCGCAACAGGCCCGCTGGCCGCAGCACGGGCAGGGACCGGGCCGACGGGCAATAGCCGGGTCTTGCCGGCCATGACCGCGGCAACCCAGCGCTCGTCGGGGGATAGCGCCGCCGCCACGATGCCGGGCAGGCGCCAGCGCTGCGCCGCCGCCGAAGTCGACCCCCAACGCAAATAGTTGCCGCAGACTGAAAGCTGGTTCTGGCCGTCTGCCGAATAGGCCTGCAAACCGATGGCCAGCACGGCGCCCGCCGGGCCGCTCACGCCGGCCGCGCCGTTCACGCCCGGGGCCACTGGCTGGGTTGCCGGGGCCGTGGACACCAGACGCAGCTGGACGCCGCTCCCGCAAGTGGAGCCATCTGCTTCTTCTTCGGCAAAGGGTGCGCCCATCTCGGTGATCTTCAGGCGCTGGCCGCCGGGCAGGAAGGCGGCCGATTCAACCCGGTCGAACGACTGCAATTCAGGGCCGTGCAGTGCGAACAGCCGTGCCCGGGAGAAAAGCAGCGGGCTTCGGGCCAGCACCAGGAATTGGCTGCCGTCAGGCGAAAACTCGGCCCGCGGCGCGGAACCTGCGGGTTCGCGGATGGTGGTCAGCACCGCGCGGCTATGGGTGGCTACGTTCATCGCCGCCTGCTGTACCGCGGCGTCAGCACCAAAACGCTGCAAGCCGGTCAGAACCCAGCGCGTGGCCTCGGCCAGGGCGCCGCTGTCCAGATCGGACTGCACCCGGTTGCGCAGCGCTGCTGCCAGGGCGTGGTCGCGCTGGCGCAGGGCCTCTTGCTGCTGGCGCCTGGCCTCGGTGCTTTCGCGCAATGCCATCACGGCCGCTGCGGCCGTGGCCAGCAACAGCAGGGTCAGGCTGCCAATGACGCCGTTACGCAGCCGCGTGGTACGGCGGTGCTGCTCTACCTCTTCGCCGACGAGGTCCTCGACGGCCTTGCCCTGAAGCGTGGCCGACAGCAGGGCGATGGCCTGCTGGAACCGGGGGTTCTGCACTGAAAGGTCTTGCGCGGACCGGGCCCAGCGCAGGTCCAGGAAGAAGGGCTCGCCGCCGAAGCGACGCGACAGGACCTGCGGAATGCAGTCCGTGCGCGCCCAGTCGAAGTCGGTAGCGGCGTCGTCCCAGGCCAACTCGCCTGCAGTCACGACGATGAGCAGCTGGTCCAGGGAACGGTGGCTTGCCCACCAGGCCAGTTCCTGCTGCACCCATTTGGACGCCGCAGCTTGTGGCGATGCCAGGTAGAGGAAGTGATCGGACGTGCTTAAGGCCCTTTCGATCGCGCTCCAGAGGTGCGGCGACAGATTCAGATTGGCACCATCCAGAAAAATCTTCAGCGCCCGTAGCTTGAACCAGGGCTTGGCGAAGCGCTGCAGGCCGGCCTTCAGCCCCGGCGCGAAGCGGCCGTCAGCCGCGTGGCTGTACGAGATGAAAGCGCTGTAGCGGGCCATGACTTCACTCCGGGGGCTGCGGCGGGCGGGTGTTTGGCCTGGGCCCGCCCTGTGCGGGGCCAGACGCCGTTCGCCGGGCTTGGGACTGGGCTTGGGCTTGGGCCAGGCAAAGCCTCAGATTTCGACTTTGCCAATTCTGCCGATGTTGTCGGCGAGGTGGGGCGCCACTTTGTCAGCCACCAAGGCAGCAATGCTACGCAGCCGCTCGGTGCTGGCGTTTAGCGGCGTCTCGGCCATGGCCAGCCTTGCGTGGTGGTGCGGGAACCTGAAGAACAGCACCTGGGTCAGCCGCCGCTCGGCGTTCAGCGCCCGTGCCACCAGGCGTACCGTGACAACGCCCTCGTTGGCGTCCGCAAAGCCCAGCCGGAGCTTTGTGCCGCTGGCGTGCGAACTGGCGCGGTCCAACGGGTGACCCAGGGCCCGTCGGCATTCATCTGCTGCAGGCCTTCGAGCTCCGTCACCACCAACGAAGCCGCCGCCGCCGCTGACGCTGACATCACGTGCCCACGTAGTGCATGGGCCTGTCGCATCTCAGCGGAATCGCTGCGCCAGCAGGACGGGGTCTATTGACGGCTTACAACTAGACCCACGCAGATGCGTGCCCTCCACTGCCGACCCTCCTCCGGGTGACGGTGTGAGCGGTCCGACCGGCAGCTTCTGAGCGGCGGGATCAGGAAGTCCAATGTCTCGTTAGGGTCGACGGCGGTCAGACACTTTCGCGACGACGTTGCCCGTCGGTCGACAGTCAAACCAGGCTGCCAATCAGCTGCCGCTCACCACAGGCTCCGTCCGGCCGATGTTGGCCAGCAACGCCGCCCTCGCCGCGACAAGCAAAGGCCCCATCGCCAACCCTTCGTTGGCTGCGTAGCTGCCTGCCACGCCGTTGAGCCGCGGCATGCCTCGCTGCCCGCCACTGTGGTGCAGCGCGACCACGGTCCAACTGGTTTCGTCGAACACCGGACTCCCCGAACTACCGCCCTCGGTCGGCGCACGGTAATGAATGCGCACGACGCCCTCGGTTTTAGGCTGACCGGCGGTCGGACCCTCGTGGTCGAGCACCTCGTTGTCCTGGAAGCTGAACGACAGCTCACGCCCGCCCGGGTAGCCCACGATGTAGACGCGAGGCGCTTCTTCTGCTCGGGCGGCGGCAGCGCTGGCAGCGCGTTGCCCAGCGGCAGCGGCAGCAGCCCGGCGGGTGCGCCCTCCAACTGCAGCAGAGCGCAGTCGTGCTGCTCGATGGGGGAGCACCACAGCAGCTCGGTCACCCTATAAGCGACGTTCGAGTCCACGGCCTCGAACACCACCTCGGCCTGGTCAGGGCGCAGGCTGCGGGGGACCACGCCGTCGGGGTTGACGACGTGATAGTTGGTTATCAGCAGCCGCGTATCGGCCGGCATCTTGTCGCCCAGGCCGAAGTCGCCGGCACGCACCAGGAAGCCGGTGCCGGTGCGTTGACCCAGCCGTTGACGCACCACGCCCACCGAACGCGCGGCGTCGACGCCGGCGCGCCACCAGCGGTAGGTCTGCGGTCCGTCGACGCCGAGCACGGCTTCGAGCTGCCCGGCCGGAGGCTCGGTGGCCGCTTGCGTCTTCATCCGTGCGGCCAGTGCCCGCGCCGGCTTGGCTTGCACCGCATGCAGCACCAGTTCACCACCGGGCAATTGCAGCAATCGTGCGCGCAGGATCTCGACCAGCGCGCGAGCGCGCCGCAGCGCGGCGCCCTTCAGCGCGATGCCCGGCGTGCGCGCGGTCAAATACTCCAGACCCCAGACCTCGACGAACTGGCGCAGCGTGCTGGCGACCTGGAAGGCCCTGGCCTGCGGGTCGGCAATGTACTGTTTCAGCAGCGTCTCGACCGGATCAAGCCCGCCGGTGGCCAACGCCAGCCCCAGCGTCACCTCGGCCAGCGTCGGCAGGTGCCAGTCGTCGCGAGCCTTGGGCGGAACCGCGTCCAGCGTTGCCTGCAGTTGCCGTGCGAGCTTTGCCGGGTCGATCGCCAGCGCGATCTCGTCCCAGCCTTCGCGCCGCGCTCGGCTGACCAGCGCCAGCAGGTTGACGCCGTGCCAAGTGTTCTTCTTCGGATCGGTCTTGTACGGTGCGCGGTAAGCGTCCACCGCGCAGGCCAGGGCGCGCCGCGCCGGCGCCGAACGCGCGTCCGCACGGTCGAAGAACATCTGCTTGTAGGCGCGCCCGATCAGCCCGCCGGCTTCGACCGCTTCGGGGGGCGACTTCGGCACGGTCTGCAGCAACTGCCGCAGCAATGCGATGGCGGCGTGCGTGGCGCCGGTCTCGATCAGTCCCTGGGCGTACAGCCGCCGCGTGGTCGGGTCGGGCGGGTCGACCGGGTCGACGCGGCGCAGTGCCTCGGCGAGCCGCACGAGCAATTCGAAGGCGCGCAGGTTGCGCAGCGGCAGCAGCAGCGCGCGCGAGTCCTTGATGCTGCGCGCGTCGGGTCTCGCGCGCAGCCGCATGCAAAGCGCCTCGGCGCGGCCGAGCAACTGGTCTTCCGGGCGTTCGGCCGCCGCCGCAGACTCAGCGGCCATCGGCGCTGGAGTCCTCGCCGATGTCGGGCACGCGCGCCATGTAGCTGGCGTCGCCGTAGTCGACTTCGTCGCCTGCCGATTCGAAGCCGGGCAGTCCGATGTGCTTGCGCAGCGCGTTCAGCCGGTTCATCCAGCCCTTCATGAACACTTGTTGCGTCGGGTCCCGGGCCACCAGGCGCTTGTAGAAGGCCTCACGGATGTTGCGGTAGGCGATCAGCGCCGTGTCGGCGTCGCAGTTGGTCACGCACTGCTGTGTGCCGGGGCCGAGGTTGCCGTCGGGTGTGGCGCCCACGGCAGTCTGCAAGAAGCGCCCGGCCCGGCCCGGGCCCATGTTCACGGCGGTGTCGAACTGCACCAGGTCCAGCGGCGTGACCAGCAGGTGGCACTTCGGCGGCATCCAGTAGCCGGATTCGTACAGCGAGTCCATCTCGTGGTCATCGAGCTGACGCACGTCGCGCGCGTCCAGCCCTTGCTGACTTCGCCAGCCATCGTAGACCCTCTGCGTCACGCTTTTGTTGGTGGCACCGCCACGGTCGTTAGGGTGGTTCACGTAGCTGCCCTCCCAACGCAGGATGAAGGGCAAGGCTTGCTGAAAGGCCGCAGAAGGCATTGAGGGTCCCCTAAGTTGAAGCTGGACGCAACCACCTCACTGTCCAACTCTGAAGCCAGTCCGGGGCATCATCCAACCCCTAACAGCCCTGTGGAGAACTTCGATGAAGCCACTTGCGAGCCTCGATTTCGCCGTCGATTTCGTCCAGTCGCTGGACCTGCCGTTTGCCGGGCCGCGGCTCGAGAGCGCCGCCGAACCGGTGACGTTCAGCGACCAGCCCGAGGTCGCGACGGTGGGCGCGCAGGTGACCGAGTTCAGCGCCCAAGTGGCGCCACCGCAGCGCGCGGCGGTTGCCGACTGTCTGCTGCTGGCGCAGCTGGCGGCCAACAAGGCCACTGCCGGCAACCCCGACCAGATGGCCTGGTACCAGAAGTAAGTTCAGGTACTACAGAACATCGGCTGGACCGTGGAATCGATCAGCCTGCAGGAGCGTCAGCTGGAGGACACCGGGCTGGACGTTCATAAAGCGATCATCCCGGTGCTGGCCGAGGTTCTGGGGCCTGCGGTGGCTATGACATCAATGGTTATCGCTGTGCTGAAGGGCCTGGAGTCGATGGACAGCAGCAGCCCCTGGATCACCGTGTTCGACCGCGCCAGCCAGCATGCCAGCGGCGCGACCTTCCAGTTCGGCTACGTCGATGCGACACCCGGTGCCGATCCGGCGATCGCGATCAAGCTGCTGGCGGTGGCCATCGACGCCAACCGCACCATCACCCAGGTACTGTTTTTCAAGTTTTCCAACCAGGAGTCCAAACTGCGCACCGCCGACGGCCGTCTCGGCATCGTCGGCAGCCGACTGGACAGCATCAAGGGCGCGGTGGCCGATCGCGTGTTGCCGTTTCTGGCCGATAACATCAGCAAGCTCGATTTGTAGCAAGGCGGCCGTGCTTGCACCTCGGCCCCGAGACCAGTGTGTGCCTTGAACCCTTTGCTTGAGGCTGTCGAAGCCGGCTCGCATTGACGCCAGATCTGTCGGAGCCTCTAGGAGACCAGTCATGCGCCAACGCTTTCGTCGCAAGCAGGATCAAGCCGTCACCGCCGTACGGCTGGCACTCGATTTCGAGAGCTTCGGCTACACCAAGTGGGGGGATTCGCAGCACGCCAAGCCCGGTGACTGGCTGGTCGACAACGACGGTGATGTCTACACGGTCGCCGCCGACAGCTTTGCCAGCACCTATCGCCAGACCGGCCCGGGGCGCTGGTTGAAGTCCACACCCGTGTGGGCCGAGCGCGCCGTAGAGGCCGGCAGCGTGGCCACCAAAGAAGGGCGTACCCACCACGAAACCGGCGACTGGCTGGTCTCCAACGGTGAAGACGGCAGCGACAGCTACGCCATCAGCGCCGACAAGTTCGAGACGATGTACGAGCCCGACCCTGATGAAGGCATCTGAAGCGAACGAACCCAACGAGGCGAACCGAGCATGAGCAAACAGCGCGCATTCATCATCCGCGGCTTCGGGGTGAAGAAGGACTCATCGGGTCAATCTATCGACTTTGAGCAGGTCCACCTCACATTGATCGCCCCGGCGCTGGCGCGCTGCGGCTTGGCCGGTGGCACCACAGGTGAAGTGGTGGATGCCGGCAACATTCGCGCCGACATGTTCGCGCTCATCCTCGAGGCCGACATCGTGATCTGCGACATCACCGTGCACAACGCCAATGTGTTCTACGAGCTCGGCGTGCGCCATGCCTTGCGCAAGAAGCACACGGTGATGATCAAAGGGGGTCCTTCGGCCGACACCACGCCCTTCGACCTGTCCACTGACCGCTACCTGAAGTACAACACCAGCGATCCCGCCGCAAGCTTGGACGCGCTGGTGGAGACGATCCAGGCCAGCCTGCGCAGCAGCCGGGACACCGACAGTCCCATTTTTCTGATGATGCCCGCGCTGGTCGAGGCCGACCCGTCCGGGGTGACCGCTGTACCGCTGGACTTCATCGAAGAGGTTGAGTGCGCCCATAAGTCGACCGACAAGGGCTGGCTGCGCGTGATCGCGGAGGACCTTGCCGGTCAGCGCTTCCAGTGGGACGGCCTGCGCCGCGTTGCGCGGGCGCAGTGGAAGCTCAAGGACCTCAGCGGTGCGCGCGACAGTTGGGAAACCTTGCGCCAGATGGCCGCTGCCGACATCGAAGCCAACCTGGCGCTGGCCAACATCTACGAACGCCAGTCCCGCAGCGGCGGCAGCGAAGTGTTGCTGGAGTCCTCCAACCAGGCCATTCGACGCGTACTTGACACCGAGCGCTGCAGCATCGCGCAGCGCGCCGAAGCGCTGGCGCTTGAAGGCCGCAATCTGAAGACGATTTGGCGTGCGCGCCTCACTGGTTTGGCCGAGCCCTCTGCGGCGCGGCAGGCCGCGCTGGACGCCCGCGCGCTGCAGTCCTACGGCTCGTACTGCAAGGCTTTTTACTGTGACCTGAATGCCTTCTACCCCGGCGTGGCCGCGCTGCAGATGGGGCACATACTGCTTGCGCTATCGGCCCTGCCCACCTGGCGCAACCTGTTCAAGGGCAACAAGAAAGAAGCTGAACGGGCCCGCGAGGACCTGCAGACCGATCTGCCCGCCTTGGCCCACGTCGTGCAGGCCTCGGTGACGCGCGCCCGCGAGCAGCTGCCTGCGTCCGAGCGAATCTGGGCGGACATAGCCGACGCCGATCTGCTGTTTCTGACGCAGCCCGAAGAAGAGTTGCTAGCCGATCCCTCAGTGCTGGTGCAGGCCTACCGCGACGCAGTGCCTCCCAACGACCCTTTCGCATGGGACGCCACCAGCGGCCAGCTCGCGCTGTTCGCCCAACTCGGCCTGCGCACGGAGGCCGTGCGGGCGGTATTTGACGCCTTCGACCCACCGGCGACGGCCAAGAAACATACGCGGCGCCACCATCTGGTCGTGTTCGCGGGGCACAGCATCGACGCAGCCGGCGCGCCGCCGCGCTTCCCGGCTGCAGCGGAAGCCAAGGCGCGGGTGCTGATCGCTGAACGGCTGAAGGCGCTGCAGCCCGATGCCGGGGCCGACGACAGCGTCACGGTGTTGGCCAGCGCCGCGCCTGGCGCCGACATCCTTGTGCATGAGTTGTGCAACGAGCTGGGTCTGCTGTCGCGACTTTGCCTGCCGTTACCGCCCGACGCGGTGGCGCAGCATGCCTTCGCCGATGCCGATCGCTGGCGATCGCGCTTCCTGGCCGTCGTGCAGGCCCGCGGTGCCGGGCTGCTGCAGTTGTCCGTCGATGACGAGTTGCCGCGCTGGCTGCAAGGACGACCTGCCATCGATCCCTGGGAGCGCGGTAACCGCTGGGTGATGCAACTGGCGCAGTCGTGGGGAGCGGATCGTGTGACCCTGCTAGCGCTGTGGGACGGCCAGGACGTCGGCAGCAACGGCGGCACGGCACACATGGTGCGCATGGCCAAGGCGCACGGCCGCTTCGAACTCGAGGTCATCGACAGCCGACAACTGCTGGCCTGACGCGCCTCAAGCACTCGCCAAGAAAGTGAGCGGGAAGTGCTCGGCCTTGACCAACTTGCTACCCGCGAGACGCCCCACCCGATCCAGTTCGGGGATGTTGTCGGGCTCGTCCATTGACTCCAACGCCTTCAGCGCCCTGGGGCTGAATTTCTCGCCCAGGTTCTCGCTGCACCAGGCGCTCTGCAGCAGCACGTTGTAGCGCAGGTAGCTGCACACGGCATTGCCGCCGAGCGGAGGCCCGGCTGTGCCCATCTCGCGGTCGATGGGCCGCGCAGTCGGACTGCGCGAGAGCCACTGCATGACCGCTTCGACCTGGTCGGCGCAGTCTTCCATCAGCGCGGTCAGCGACAGCACGGCATGGAACGCTGCGGTGCTGGCCAGGATGCCGGCGTGCCCGACTTCCGGGTTGGCCTTGCCCGTTCCCACCGACACTACCAGCAGCTTGTCTTCGCCCACTGCCCAGTTCATCCGATAGCCTTCCATCGTCGCTGTCATGAGCGCCTGCAAGCTGGGGTTGTTGGAGGGGCTGACGCCGCCGTCCACAAAGTCGCCGGTTGGCGGCTTCAAGCCGTTGCTGCCGCGGCCGATGCGGATGGTCTCAGGGTCGAAGAACGTGGGCGCCGCGGTGCTGGCGCGTACCACCTGCCACAGCGGGTACTCGCGGTTGGGAATTGTTGTGGACTGGGTGCCGGCATTGAAGTACCTGGCGTTCGGATTGTTGGTGATGGGCCAAGGGCTGCCGGTATCCAGCCGTTTGGACACTACCAGCAATCCGGTGCGGAAGTCGACGCTGTCCATCCGCAGGTCCCCATACACGCCGATCAAGGCAGCCTTCACCTTGTCGCCATCGAACTTCGCCCGCAATGCGCCCCAGCGCGTCAGCGTGCGCTTGAACACGAACTTTCCCAGAGCCATGTAGTGGCCGTGCACCTCGTCCACGGTCATACCCAACGACAGCGCCGCGGCGATGATGGCGCCGGTGGAGGTGCCTGCGATGAGGTCGAAGTAGTGGGCCAACCGGAAGTCCGGGTCGTCACCGTGCTGGGCCCGAAGGATGGTTTCGATCTCGCGCAACATGCCCAGAGTCAGCACCCCACGCAGACCGCCCCCATCGAGCGCCAGGATGCGCTTCGGACCGATCTTGGGATCCAGGTGTTGGGCGAAGCTTCGGTAGTTGGCCATCGAATCAATTCTCCGGTTTGTTTGTCTGGTTGATGCACTTTTCGCTGCCTCAGCACCCTTCGTATTGAATCGCATCCGAGTGGCTTTGTGTTGCCGCTTCTGTGTGCTGCAGTATTGGCAGCCGCGTCGACGCAGGTCGTGACAAACGGGCATGCCGAGGATCCGTACTTGCACTGTGCTGGGCCGCATACCGGGTGCGCAGCGAAGGCAGCGTTGAGGGGGTCAATTCCTTCTGCCGTACGCCCGGATTGGGCGGCCGGAGACAGATGCCTCGTCGATTCGAGGGCTGGAACCCGTTGCCGCATCAACACCACAACACCGTGCAGAGCTTGCGTCCCGGGGCGGGCCGCGGATCAAATCAGCTTCGAAAGGGTCCGATTGGCGAAGCTCGCACCCAGGAGAGGCCTCGGCCGGCGAACCCACGTATCGGATTAACCCGAAGACGCCTTGGAACTCCAGGAGCGCCAAGGTCAAGGTTCTCTTGGGCTCCATGTTGCCGTTGGCAGAACCTGATCGGCTGAAGCGGCCGATGACCCGCGTGTGCGAGTGACCGCCTTCTGGCGACGCGGTCGCCGTGGGCACACTGCTGGCTGAGAATCCCCGGACTCGCCCGCGAGGGCGCGCGCAGCGGCGCAACCCGACAATCCTTCGAGACGCACGTCATGTCCGCTTCGGTTCCAGCACCCACCGCAATCGTCGATGAAACGCCACCGACGAACACAGTCGTTCCCACCTTTGACGCCTTCATCAGCTATTCACGTCGGGATGCAGCATTCGCGGAGCGCCTACATCGCGCGCTCTCGGCCTATGCGCCGCCGAAGGGAATGCAGGCGATGCCAGGACGGCTGAAGGTCTTTCGCGACACCGCAGACTTCACCGGCTCCGAGTACTTTGCCGCCATCGAGCAGCACCTCGCGGCGTCACGCAAGCTCATCCTCGTCTGTTCGCCGGCGGCGGCCACCAGCCGCTACGTGGACGACGAAATCGCGCGGTTCATCCGTCTGCACGGTGCTGGCAACGTCGTTGCTGTGCTGTGGCAAGGCCTGCCCAACAATGAAGCGCCTGCAGAACAGGCCGCTCAGCGGGCCTTCCCGCCAGCGTTAACGCAAGCACTCGCGATGCCACTGGCGGCCGACTTCCGCGCCGCCGTGGAGGGCCGCGTGGATACCGACGCCCACCGCGGCGCGTGGATGTTGCTGCTGGCGAACCTGCTTGGCGTCAGCCGCGCGGAGATCGAGCAGCGCGAGGCCAGGCGCCGCAGCGCCGTGCGACGCAACTGGTCGCTCGCGCTCGGCACCGTCTTCATCGCATTGCTGGTGCTCACGCTATGGGCGCTGTTCGAAGGCGAGCGCGCGTTGGCACGCCAGCTCACGGCGCAGGCGTCGATCGGCGGCGGGCTCGAGCCGGCCGAGGTAGCGCAGCGTGTCCGTATCGCGCGAGAGGCTGTGCAGCGCCAGCGTCGACTCGGCGAGCCGACGCTGCAGGCGGACACCGCGTTACGCGATGCGTTATCGCAGGCACCTCGGCGACTGCTCGTACTCCCGCCCGCGACTTTGCGCGTGAGTGCGTTTTCGGTTGACGGCGAGTACCTGATCGCGGCCGAGGGCGCCGAGCTGCGCGTTCATTCGCTTGCTGGCGGCAGCGAGGTTGCGCAGCGGGTGGCGCTCGCGCGACCGTTGCTGCAGATGGTGGTCTCGCCCTTGAGTGGCACGATTGCGGCGCTCGACGATGCTGGCGCCGTGCATGCCTGGTCTTGGCCAACGCTGGTGCCGATCGGCCCGCCGCCCAAGGAGGTCGGTCAGGCGCCGCTGTCGTGCATCCAATTCGGCGGCAGCGCACTCGTTGCAACGCGCCTGTCTGCCACCGATGCGGCGCCGACACTGGAGTTGCTGCGCTGGCGCCCCGGGGAGGCTGCGCTGGATGCGTGGGCAAAGCGCTCTCTGCCGCGCGGGATGCAGATACCACCAGTCGCGGTCGACTGCCTCCAGACGAGAGGTCCGCAGGTCACTACCGCCGCTGCCGCCGGCTTGCTCGCCATGCCGGCCGAGGTCGGAGCCGCGCCGGTAACGCTGGCCTGGTTCTGGCCGTTGCTTGAGAACAGTTTCGCCAAAACTCCGGTGGCGCCGATCGAAGCTTGGCCAGCCGTCAACCGCATCGCTCTGGATGGCAACGGCCGCCCCGTTCTGTTGCGCAACGATGGCCGGGTCGAGCGGCCACCACTGTTCGCACGCGAGGCAAAGCAACTGGTGCCCGGAGTTTCTGCCGCATCGACGTTTTCGGCGGATGGCAACTACGCGCTCGCACTGGAGGCTCTGCACGACCCGGTGGTGCCGCTGTTCAAGCCGACACGCATCGATCTGATCGACACCCGCAATGGCGTCACGCTGCGCAGCGTCGGCGACCATGCGGGCCTCGCTGCGTTCGTGCCTGATGGAAGACGTTTCGCCACCGTCAGCGGCGCGCGCATACGGCTGTGGGATGCGCAGGACGGCCGCGAGACATTGCGCCTGCGTTCGGCGAAGCCGGTGCAGACGCTGCGTTTCGACGCCGCGTCCCAGTGGCTTGCGGCCGTGGCGGAAGACGGATCGCTCGAAGTCTTCGCGATCGGCGCCGCCGACGAGTTCCGGCGGCTGGCACCCGGCGGCGTCGTCGCTCTGCGCGGCGGCGATGGCGCGCGCCTGTTTGGTGCGGGTGACGGGCTGGTGTGGGCAGCCCCAGCACCGTCGTCGATGCCGACTTACCAAAGCATCGACGGCGTGGTGCTCGCTGCCGAGACTTCAGCCGACGGCCGCTTCGTCGTCGTCGCGACGAGCGCCGGCGCTACGCCTTTCACCATCGGCATGCCCGGCGATGCGCAATTGCTGCTCTTCGAAGCCACATCGCAGGGCCCGGCGCTACGCCACCGCGGCCCATGGGGCGAATACCGCTTCGATTCCGCCGGCCGCCGCCTGTTGGTCGCAACCACCGGTGGCGAGCTGCGCCTGGTCGACACTGCCGCCGGTAGCGTCGTATGGACGCGTCGCGTCTCGCCCATCACTCCGCCGCCAGCGGCGGCGTTGAGCGGCTGGCGCCTGCCGTTGGCGTTTGCCGACGACGGCAGCGTTGCGGCCGTCGCCACAACGGCGGGCATGGCCTTGCTGGCCGGCAGCGATGGCCGGGTGCTGCGCGAGGACAAGCTGACAACTGCCGCTCCGATGGCTTTGAGCGCTGACGGGCGCTTGTTGGCGCGGCTGACAGGGAACGAACGCATCGAGGTTGTACCGACCGCGGGCGGCGATATCGTTGCTGTCGCAAGCTGGCCGCTGGCCGAGGTTGGAACGCTGCGCGCGCTGATGTTCTCCCAGGGAGCCAAGGTTCTCGCCGCAATCGGTGGCACGAGCTTCAGCACCTTCATGTCAGGCGGCCACTTTGCCGAGGAGCGTGTGATCGCATGGAGTTTGGCAACCGGTCTGCGCGTGGCGCGGGTACCAGCCAGCACGAACCAGCTCGAAAACTACCAGGCCCAGATCGGCGCGCAGGGTGACGAAACGCAGGCGCTCGCTGGGCTGGTGTGGAACCCTCACCGGCGAGAATTCGCCGGCACGCTGTACCCCAGCCTGCTGGCGTACTACACGGTGCCGTCGTCGATGGTGCGCGGCACGCTCGCTGCCTGGCGGATTGGAGATGCCGGCATCGAGCAGACCTATCGCGCCGGCAATTCCGAATCGCTGACCGCGAGAGTTTTCGCGCCGGGCGGCGGCGCGCTGTTGGTCAGCGGCGAAGATGGCCATCGCCGGGTGATAGACACCCTCGGCGCGGGGCTGGTTGATGCGAGCTGCCGCGCCGTGCCGTCGGCGATGAGCCCAGCTGAGGCCAGCGCGGCGCTGGGCACGCTGCGGCGCGAGATCGGGTGTCGATGAGGCGCGATGCACTCGCGGCGCCGAGTATTCCCCGCAACGGCGTTGCACCAGGGCGGTGGCTCTATCCGCATCAGCACCATGGTCCAGGGCTGCGGAATGGTGAGGTCAGTACCGTTTCGGCGGTGAGCATGGCGATCTGGCCAAACAGCACAAGCACAGCCAATTCTGTTGGTCGAGGGAGAACTTTGGCGAAGCCCCACCAGCGCAGTATGCGGCAGCTTTGTCTCGGCACAAGCTGACCGCTACCCGGGTCCGACTCCCGGTCAGCTGCCATTCACCGTGCGCGGCAGTGAAGCTGACGACCGCCGGCGCTTGACACGGCCATCAACCGACATTGATGGCGGGTAGCTATGTGGCGGTCCACCTGGACGTCTGGCCGACGCATGGTGCTGGCGTAATTCAACCTAAATCCGGCAGTTACCCCGTAACCGGAAGCGCCTGAGGCAGCCTAAACGGGGCAATGACTGGCGCCATCTTGTCGCTGACGTAGCGCAGCAGTACGGCCCACCGCTCCGTTGATTTGATCTGCTCCGCAGCAGCCTTGACGTGCTGTAGGGCCGCGTGGATATTGGCGATCAGTGAACTCGTCGCCCCGAAGCAGCCGGTCGCATAGGCACCAGGGCCCCCGAAGGTGTTCCCGCAGCAGTGGGCATCCACAGGTAGGCGGCACACAGGGCGATTGAGGCGCAGCGTGGGGCTTGAGACCGTCCGAGGTCACCACCTCGGGAGCCTCGCGTGCAAGCCATTGGCCGGCAGCCCAATCCTCCGATCAGGGCGCCGGACGGCACCC
>JBBQAW010000029.1:0-23510 GCA_038316815.1 Burkholderiales bacterium | reverse complement strand
TAACACCGCGTCTTGGGTCGCCTGGCGTCGTTGCAAATCCGCGCGATGCAAAAGAGCATCGCTGTGGTTTGCGCCTAGCCAGACAACCCAATCCATCGGTTTTCTTAAGTTCCACACAGCGTCGAACACTGCACTAGCCCTGCGGGTTGCCGGCAGAGTCAGAATCGTTCGTCTTCGCGCAGGTAGCGCCACTGCCCTGCGGGCAATTGGCCCAGCACGACACTGCCAACGCGCACACGTTTGAGGCCCAGCACTTCCAGCCCGACGAGTTCGCACATGCGGCGAATCTGCCGCTTGCGGCCTTCTCGCAGCACGATGCGCAACTGCTCTTCGTTCTGCCAGCTCACGCGCGCTTCGCGCAACTGAACACCATCGAGCTCCAGACCGTGGCGCAGGCGGTTCAGCGCCGATTCGGGCACCGCGCCGGCTTGCAGGTGGCGCACGCGCACCAGGTATTCCTTTTCGACGCGGGTTTCGTCGCCGATCAGCCGCTTGGCGACGCGCCCGTCTTGCGTGAAGACCAGCAGGCCGGTGGAGTCGATGTCCAGCCGCCCGGCAGGTGCCAGGTGTCGCAGGTGGCCGGGGTGGAAGGCAACGCCCGATTCGTCGCCAGCCCAGCGGTTGGCCGGTTTGACCAGGGTCACGGCGGGTTCGTAGCCGTCTTCGGCCTGGCCGCTGACAATGCCCATGGGTTTGTGCAGCAACACCGTCATCTGGCGCGCCTGTTCAAACTTCGCGCGTGGGTCGATGTCCAGCACGGCATCTGGCACGGCACGTTGGCCCAGCACGGCCATCTGGCCGTTCACGCGCACCCAGCCGGCATCGATCCAGTCATCGGCCTCGCGGCGCGAACACAGGCCGCGTTCTGTCATCAGCTTCGAGATGCGCACCCCTTCGGCGGTGGGGGCCGGGATGGGTGCGCGGGGGCGGGTTGAAGCCTGCGCTGGCACCTGCGCTGGCACCTGCGCTTGCACCTGGGGGGCAGGCTGTCGGGCAGGCTGGGCTGATTTCTGCTGAATGACGGGCTGGCCGGGGGGCCGTGGCGCTCGGGGTGCTGCGGGCCTGGGTGCAGGTCTGGATGCCGTGCCGGGCGCGGGTACAGAGTCGCGCCGCGGATTGTCTGCGGGTGGCGGGCCCTCGCGTCGCAGCCGGGGCTCGGGTGCAGTGGCCTGCGGCGGTGGGGCGGGGCGATGCGGCGCACCGGGGCGCACGGGCTTGCGTCTCGGGTCGGGTTGGGGTGCGCCGGCCTTTAGGCTGACGCGGGGGCGGGTGGGGTCGGCCATGCGAGGATTGGACCATGCCCCTGCGGCGCTGGCCTGCGCGCTGGCCTGCACGCTGGTCATCTGCGCGCTATCGTCGACCTGCTGCAGTTGCAAGGACGCCCCGATGAAGCATCTCCACCCTGGCCAATGGGCCGCCGCATGGCTGCTGGCCTGCAGTCTGAGCGCGCTCGCCGCGCCGCCGCTGGGGCCAGCGGTGCAGACACAGTTGGATGCAGCCCTGCGTGCCTATGAGGCCGGCCGCATGCCAGCCGCACGCGCCGGGTTCGAAGCCTTGGCCGCGCAGCGTGTGCCAGTGGCCGAGTACAACCTGGCCGTCATGCACCTGCGTGGCGAACTGCCCCAGCCCGACCCGAAGTTGGCGCGCGCGCTGCTGACGCGGGCAGCCGAGGGTGGCTTCGTCACCGCACAGTTCATGCTGGCGCAGAGCCTGGAGAACGGCGAACTGGGCTCGCGCGACCTGAGTCTGGCGCTGCGCTGGTACGAGGTGGCGGCCGTCAGCGGCAGCATCGAGGCCCAGATCGCCATGGGCACGGCCTACTTCCTGGGCCGCGGCAAACCGAAAGACGCTGCCGAGTCAGCGCGCTGGTACCGCGAAGCTGCCAAGGGCGGTGACATTGGCGCGATGTACCTGATTGCGTCGATGTACGAAAAGGGCGACGGCGTTCCGCAGGACCTGCGCCTGGCCCGTTATTGGTACGACCTGGCGGCCAAGGGCGGCGACGAGGCCGCGCCCGGCAAGTTGCGCGAACTGGACGCCCGCCGCGCCGCGCAGCCCAGCTGAAGGCGGCTGCCTACAGCACCACCTTCACCATCGGATGCGTCGACAAGGTGCGGTAAAGCTCATCCAGTTGCTCGCGGCTGGTGGCCGTGACGGTGAGTGTCAGCCCCAGGTACTTGCCGGCCTTGCTGGGTCGGTGTTCGATGGTGCGGGTGTCGAAGCCAGGGTCGAACTGCAGCGCCACGCTGACCATGGCGTCGACGAAGCCTTCGACCTGCTGGCCCATCACCTTGATCGGGAAGGCGCTGGGGTAATTGATCAGGCTCTGTTCTGGCGGGATGTCGCGCATGGCGGGCCTGCAGCGGTTCAGATGGACATCGTTTGCTTGGCGCGCTGGTAGGCCTCATGCAGGCGCGCATAAACCGGGCCTGGGCGGCCGCGGCCGGCGCCATGGCCCACGCTGTGCTCATCGATGCGGGTGACAGGCAACACTTCCTTCGTGGCTGAACTCAGCAGCACTTCGTCGGCCGACATCACGTCGGCCTCAGGAATGGGGCGCAGGTTGTAGGCCACGCCGCAGTCGGCGCACAGTTCGCGCAGCAGTTCGACGCGGATACCTTCAAGCACATGGTCGCTCTTCGGCGGGCCGAGCAAGGCGCCTTCCTGAACGATCCACACATTGCTGGCGGCAGCTTCGGTCAGGAAGCCGTCTCGGAACATGATGGTTTCGATGGCGCCGTGGTCGGCCGACATCTGCCGCGCCAGCACGTTGCCCAAGAGGCTGGTGCTCTTGATGTCGCCACGTTCCCAGCGGAAGTCTCGCGCTGTGGTGCAGGCCACGCCCTGGTGGCGCTGCTCGGCGCTGGCGGGCTTCATCGGATTGGCCATCGCGAAGACAGTGGGTGTGATGCCCGCAGGCATGACGTGGTCGCGCGGGGCCACGCCGCGTGTGACCTGGATATAGACCAGCTGGTCTTCCGCCCCCGTCTCGTCCAAGCGCGCTGTCACCAGCTTGCGGCACAGCGCCAGCCAGTTTTCGCGCGTGTGGGGGTTGTCGATTCGCAGCTTGGAAAGCGACCTGTTTAACCGCGCCATGTGTTCGTCGAACCGGAACAGCCGCCGGCCGTAAACCGGCACCACTTCGTAGATGCCATCGCCGAAGATGAAGCCACGGTCGAGCACGGGCACGCGGGCCTCGGCCATGGGCACGAAGTCACCGTTGAGGAAGACCAGGTTCTCGTTCATCGTCGTCTTGTGCCTCTCATCGATCACATGATGGCATAGGGCGCCAACTGACTTGCGCAGCCTACTTGATCCACAGCCGGATCGAGTCCCAGGCCCGACCAAAGATGCCGGCCAGGGGCACCGCTTCCAGCACCACCAGGGGCACGTCTGCTATGGGTGTGCCTGCGGCCGTGGTGATCTTGATGGTGCCTACGCGCTGGCCAGCCGTCAGCGGTGCCACCAGCGGGTCGGTGCGTTCGATCGTGGTCTTGATCTTTTCACCCTCGCCCTTGGGCACGGTGGTGAACAGGGCCCCGGCTGAGCCCAGGCGCGCTTCTGAAGTGCTGCCCTTCCACACCGGCACCGTAGCCACGGCCTTGCCGGCGTCGAACAGGCGCAGCGCGTCCCAGGCCAGATAGCCCCAGTTCAGCAGCTTCTGGCTCTCGGTGGCGCGGGCTTCGCGGCTGTTCGTGCCCAGCACCACGCTGAGAAGGCGGCGCTGGCCGTTGGGCATGTTGCGCACCGCGCTGGCCACCAGGCAGTAGCCGGCGCTGTCGGTGTAGCCGGTTTTCATGCCGTCGATGCTGGGGTCGCGGCCCAGCAGCATGTTGCGGTTGTCCTGACGGATGTTGTTGAAGCTGTAGTTGCGCAGCGAGTACAGCGGGTAGAAGTTGGGGTGGTCGTTGATGATGCGCGCGGCGATGGTGGCCATGTCGCGGGCACTGCTGTAGTGGCCGGCCTCGGTCAGCCCGGTGACGTTCTTGAACTGCGTGTTCTTCAGCCCCCAGGCCTGGGCTTGCCGGTTCATCATGGCCACGAAGACGTCCAGGCTGCCAGCCACGCCTTCAGCCAGGGCGACAGAAGCGTCGTTGCCGCTTTGCACGATCATGCCGCGCAGCAACTCGTCGACCTTGGGTGTCATCTTCGGGTCGATGAACATCAGCGAACCGCCGCCCTTGCGTTCGGCCCAGGCGCGTTCGCTGACCGTCAGCGTTTGTTCCAGCGCCAGCTTTTTGTCGCGCAGCGCGTTGAAGACCAGGTAGGCCGTCATCAGCTTGGTCAGCGAAGCCGGGTCGGCCTGGGCGTCGGCTTCACGCTCGGCCAGCACCTGGTTGCTGGCCAGATCGATCAGCAGGTATTGGCGCGCCGCCACTTCGGGTGGCTGCGGTACCTGGGCTTGTGCAGACAATGAGGTGGCCAGGACGAGCGAAAGGCCCACTCGAACGAACGAAGAAAAAGCGCCAGAGGCGAAAACAGCAGTAAGTGACTTCATCAAGCTTCAGTGGGCTACGGTACGCGCCGACAAGGCGCGGGTGACGATGGTCTTGAGCAGCGGCAGCTGCCCGTGGAAGAAGTGGCCGGCGCCAGGGACGACGACGACGGGCAGGGCCTGCGGGCGGGCCCAATCCAGAACTGCCAGCAGCGGTACGACGTCATCGATCTCGCCGTGAATGACGAGGGTGTCCGAAGGGACGGGTGCGACATCGAAACGGCTCACCGCCGGGCCCACCAGAACCAGTCGCTGGGCCGCGCCGCCGGGCGCCCGGGCGTCTGCAGGCCAGGCAGCCAGCCGCGCAGCCAGTTGCGAAGCGACATAGCCGCCGAACGAAAAGCCAGCAATGACCAAGGGCTGGCCAGCGGCGCGGTGCGCCAGCAACACGGCCTGCGCATCGTCGATTTCACCGCTGCCTTCGTCCCATGTGCCTTCCGAGCCGCCGACACCGCGAAAGTTCAGCCGCAATACCGTGTAGCCCAGCGCTACACAGGCCCGGGCCAGGGTCTGCACGACCTTGTTGTCCATCGTGCCGCCATGCAGCGGGTGCGGGTGGCACAGCAAGGCCAGGCCGACGGGCGTGCCGGCAGGTTCATCGATGGCCGTCATCAGTTGCCCGGCCGGGCCAGCGACGGAACCGCGCCGGGTACGGGCGTTCATCGTTCAGCGGCCGACATCGGGCGGCAGCAACAGGCGTTCGACGATCTGGCCCTGTTTGAGATGCTGATCGACGATCTCGTCAATGTCGCTCTGGTCGACGAAGGTGTACCAGGTCCCTTTAGGGTAGACAACGGCCACCGGGCCCCCGGCACAGCGGTCAAGGCAGCCGGCCTTGTTGACGCGCACGCCACCTGGCCCAGCCAGGCCTTCGGCCTTGACGCGTTTCTTGCAATGGTCGAAGGCGCCTTGGGCGTCGTGCTGCGCGCAGGCTGCTTGGCCGTTCTCGCGCTGGTTCAGGCAGAAGAAAATGTGGTGCTTGTAGTAACTCATGGCGGGATTGTAGGCAGCGGGCTTTCGGTGGGCGGCCATGTGGGCGGCCATGTGGGCGGCTATGTGGGCGGACATGTGGGCGGCCAACTGACGGCCAATGGAAGGCCAGTAGGCGGCCATTGAGCGGGCTCAACAGCCTGGCTCAGTGACCAGCGTCACCGCCCGGGCTCGCGCTGCGCCAGCCGCGTCAACATCCAGCCCATGGCCGCGAACGGCCAAAGCCAGCCCAGCCATTGCGCCAGACCGTGGAAACGCACGAAGCGGCCCTGTTCCCAGGCTTTTAGAGACTGCGCGAAGTAAGGGTCGTCCGGGGCTTGCGTGACGACCGCCACCAGGCCCGTCAGCGCCATCAGGCCCACGCCCGCCACCAGCCGGCGCGGCAGTGGCACCAACAGCGCCGCTACCAGCATGCCGCTGACCAGCCCGGGCATGGCGTAGGGCGTCAGCCAGGCCAGCGCGTGGTCGGGTCCGTAGTTCAGGGCGGTTGACAGCGTCATGCCCGCCAGGGCCAGCGCCAGTGCGCCAAAGGCCAGCAGCAACCTGCGCCAACCCGGCTGTACAACGCTGAAAGCTACAAGGCAGGGCGACAGCAGACCCAGGGCGGTGATCAGCGCTTCGCCCAGCGGCCGCAGCGGCGCGACATCTGCGCCCGAGGCTGCCAGCAAGGCCTGCGCGCCTTCGGCCCAGCTGACCCCGTCCAGGGCCTGGGCCAGGCTGTCACGCAAGCGCGGCAGGCCTTGGCCCAGGCCCAGCGGCACGGGCGCCGGAAAAAGCAAGGCCAGCGGCCACAGCGCCAGCAGCGCCAGCGCTCCGGCGCTGTCGCGCAGGAACCAGCGTTGGCGCATGCTCTGCCAGCGGTCGACCAGGCCCAGGCCCAGCGCGCCCAGCATCAGCAAGACGCCGATGGCAGCGCCCCCGGCGTTGAGGGCCATGTCCTTCAACGAAGGATGCCGGCCGGGCAGGAAATGCTGTGCCACTTCGGTGGCGTACGACATGCCAGCGGGCACCGCCAGGGCCACCACCAGCGCCCAAGCCATGCTGCCGCCGCTGCGGCGCACGGCCAGCAGCAGCAGCGCCCCGAGCGGGGCGTAGCCCAGCAGGTTGAAGCTGAGGTCGTAGTGGGCGGTCCACGGCGGCCAGGGCAGCCGGGCCAGGTCGCCCAAGGCCAGCCCCGGGGGCCAGCGCCAGTCGGTGAAGGGGTAAAGGCTGGCATAAAGCACCAGCGCCGTGTAAGCCAGGGCCAGCGCTGTGGCCGAACTGCGGTGGCGGCGGCCGGCGATGGGTGGCAGGGTTGGCACGGTGCTGACAGTGGGCGAAGGGCGAGAGCTGTGCGAACCGTGCGAAACGTGCGAGCCGTGCAAACTGTGCAAGTCGTGCAGTCGTGCAGTCGATGCGGCCGGCTCAGAACGGCTTGACGACCACCAGCACGACGATGGCTGCGAACAGCAGCACGGAGGTTTCATTGAACACCCGGTACCACTTGTGGCTGCGACGGTTGCCGCCCGTTTCGAAACTGCGAAGCAGTTGGCGGCACATGTGGTGATAGCCCAGCGCACCCACGATCAGCAACAGCTTGGCATGCATCCAGCCGCTGCGCAGGAAGCCCGCGCCGAACCCCAGCCACAGCCACAAGCCCAGGGCAATGGCCGGCACCATCAACAGGCTGGAAAAGCGATACAGCTTGCGTGCCATCAACAGCAAGCGTTCGCGCTCGGCATGGCTGTCGGCCGGCACCATGGCCAGGTTGACGAACAGCCGCGGCAGGTAGAACAGACCCGCGAACCAGCTGACCACGAAGACGATGTGGAAGGCCTTGACCCAAAGATAAGCAGAGCTCATGCGGTCATTATGCGCAGCGGCCTGATCGCAGATGTTCTGACCAACGCACCGACCGATGTCCCCAATTTTCCAGCGTCAAAAAAAGAGGCCCTGGCACAAGGCCAGGGCCAGGAAGCCTTATCGCTGTCATCACGTTAAGGCACCTGCTCAGGGAGGAAAAGCAGGGGAACAAAAGCCTTGCGACTATCATCCCGAGCGAATATTAACGCAGTCAACATTGACACAACAGCGCCACAACGGCGCCCTGCAGCCGATGGCTGCGCGTGTTTACACGGGGGGCCGGGCCCAGCCTCACCATGCATACGCCTCCGCCCTTTCCCAGCAGCCGCCCACGCCGTCTGCGCCGCGACGCCTACACCCGCGCCCTGGTGCGCGAGCACCGCCTGGGCTGCGATGACCTGATCCTGCCGGTCTTCTTGCTCGACGGCGAACGCCGCACCGAAGACGTCGCCAGCATGCCTGGCGTGCAGCGTCGCAGCCTTGACGGCATCTACGGTCTTGCCGAGCAATGCGTGGCCTTGGGCGTGCCGGTGATGGCGCTGTTCCCGGTCATCGACCCGGCATTGAAGACACCTGATGGCGTCGAGGCCGCCAACCCGGACGGCCTGGTGCCGCGCGCAGTGCGTGAACTGAAACGCCGCTTCCCGCAACTGGGCATCTTGACCGACATCGCGCTCGACCCCTACACCAGCCACGGGCAGGACGGCCTGCTCGACGAGACCGGCTACATCGTCAACGACAGCACGGTGGCCGTGCTGCGCCGGCAGGCCCTGGTGCATGCGCAGGCGGGTGTGGACATCGTGGCGCCCAGTGACATGATGGACGGGCGCATCGGGGCCATTCGTGCCACGCTGGAAGAAGCCGGCCAGGTGCACACGCGCATCATGGCCTACAGCGCCAAGTACGCCAGCGCCTTCTACGGCCCCTTCCGCGACGCCGTGGGCAGCGCGGGCAACCTGGGCAAGGCCGACAAGAAGGTCTACCAGATGGACCCCGGCAACACGGACGAAGCCCTGCGTGAAGTGGCGCTGGACATCGCCGAAGGGGCCGACATGGTGATGGTCAAGCCCGGCATGCCTTACCTCGACATCGTGCGCCGCGTGAAGGAAGAATTCCGCGTGCCGACCTTCGCCTACCAGGTGAGTGGCGAATACGCCATGCTCAAGGCCGCCGCTGCCAACGGCTGGCTCGACCACGACGCGGTGATGATGGAAAGCCTGCTGGCCTTCAAGCGCGCCGGCGCTGACGGCGTGCTGAGCTATTTCGCGCTCGACGCGGCGCGGTTGATTCGCAGCTGATGCGTGGCGCATGTGCGCCCGATTCGCGACACCCACCAACCGAAGGCGGTTAGTCCGGCCTGGCCCATGCGCATCTTCCACGTCAGCAACGAGCAGTTCACCGAACTCGACGCCTTGCCGCAAACTCTGCCGGCAGCGGGTTTCCTGTGGGTAGGCAGCGCACGCCGCGAGTTCGAAGTGGCGACGGCCGAAATGCAGGCTGCGCTGCAGCGCTGGACGGGCGGACAGTTGGTCGACCTGCATGTATCGGACCTGCTGAACAACCAGCTGCCCAGCCATTACGACTACACCTCCTGGTACGACCTGATGGTGTTTCGGCGTCTGGCCGCCGGTGCCGGCAGCGCGGCCTTGTTTGTCGACGAAGCCAACGGCACCCTGGCCTCGGCCAAGAAGGCGCTGGACGCCATCGACACCAGCCCGGTGGGCTTTGCAGTCTTCGACCGCGTGCTCCTGACGGTGCACCCGACAGACTGCGCTGTGCGCGACTACTTCGCGCAACGGCTTGCCAGCATGGTGTCCGACCGCGAAACGCGTGGCAGCGCGCGGCTGCCCAGCAGCCCGGCCGACCTGATGTTGCGCATGGTCAACCACATGGTCGACAGCTACCTGGACCTGCGCCGTCTTCTCACGCGGCAGATGGGCTATCTGCAGCAAGAACTGCTGAACCCGAGCAGCCGCTTCAGGGACTGGCAGGTGTTGCTCGATTCACGCAACGCGCTGCACTTGCTGGAGGACACCTGCGAGGACCAGCGCGCGGCGGTGCAGGAATGGATCGACGCACTCGACGAATGGCCTGATGAAATCGAGGCCGACAAGCGCCGCGAACGAGAACTGCTGCGCGTGCGTTCACGCGACGTGCTCGAACATGTCGAACGCGTGCTGAGCCATGTGCGCCGGATGGAACAAAGTGCCGAGACCGCGGTGCAGATGCACTTCAGTGCCCTCGGCCACCGCACGAACGACATCATGCGCACCCTGACGGTACTGACCGCGATCTTCCTGCCGCTGAACCTGATCACCGGCTTCTTCGGCATGAACTTTGAGTTCCTGCCGCTCATCCATTCCAAAACGGGCTTCTGGGTCGCCTTTGGGTTGATGATGGCCGTGGGTGCAGGCCTGGTGACCTTTTTTTGGCGTAAACGTTATCTGGCGCGCTGAAACTCAGGTCTCAAGCGCCGCGCCCAACGCCTCTACATCGGCCTTTGGCGGGCCAGCGGCGGGTTGCGCGCGAAGTAGTTGCGCACCCCGATGGTGATGGCGTCCACCAGTTGGCGCCGGTAGGCTGGGTCGCGCAGCAAGGTTTCTTCTGCCGGGTTCGAAATGAAGGCCGTCTCGACCAGGATGCTGGGAATGTCTGGCGCCCTCAGCACCGCGAAGCCGGCCTGTTCAACCTGTTGCTTGTGCAGCCGCCCGACGCGGCCCAGCGGGTCCAGCACTTCGCGCCCGAGTTTCAGGCTGTCCTTGATCTGGGCGGTGGTGCTCATGTCCAGCATGGCCTGCAGCAACTGGCTGTCGCGCACACCCGCAACGTTGACGCCGCCAACCTGGTCTGATGAATTCTCGCGCTGCGCCATCCAGCGCGCAGCGGTGCTGGTGGCGCCGCTGGTGGACAGTGCGTAGACACTGGCACCGCGCGCCTGCGGGCGCATGAAGGCGTCGGCGTGGATGCTGATGAACAGGTCGGCCTGCACACGCCGCGCCTTGCGTACGCGCTCGTGCAGCGGCACGAAAAAGTCGCCGTCGCGCGTCAGCATCACGCGCAGGCCGGGCAGGGCGTTCAGGCGGTCGCGCAATTGCAGCGCGATGGCCAGCACCACGTCTTTCTCGCGCAGGCCGGTGGGGCCGATGGCGCCGGGGTCTTCGCCGCCGTGGCCAGGGTCGAGCGCGACGATGACCAAGCGGTCCACACGCCGGCGTTCAGCCAGAGTCGGCGGCTGGGGTGCCGGCGCGGGTGCGGGGGTGCTAACCGGCGGTAAGGGCAGCGTGGGCAGTGAAGGCGCGGGTGCAGATGGCGGCGCGCTGGCCACCGGCATGCCAGCCGATGCCGGCTGGGCGGGCGGCTGCGGCCGGTCGATGCGCGCGATCAGTTCGCCCAGCGCGTCCTGCACTGCGCGGGCGGCGCGTTCTTCGGCCGCTTCCTTGTCGCGCACCAAGGCCAGCAGGGGGTCGGCTTCCTGCACTGGGTAAAGGTCGAAGACTAGGCGGTGCTGGTAGGCCGCCACGGGATCGAGCGTGAACTGCTGCGGCCGGATGGCCTGGCGCAAGTCGAAGACCAGCCGCACCACGCGCGGCTGGTACTGGCCCACGCGCACCCCGGCAATGAAGGGGTCGTCTGGCCGCACCTTGCCCACCAGGGCGCGAAGCGTGTCGCGCAGTTCCAACCCGTCGATGTCGACCACCAGGCGGTAGGGTATTTCGGTGACCAGGTGACTCGCCGCCAGTGGCGTGTCGGACTCGATGGTGACGCGCGTGTAGTCCTTGGCCGGCCACAAGCGTACAGCCAGGATGGCGGCACCCCGGGCGATGTGCGGCAGGCCCAGCAACAGGGCGAGGCTGCCCATGCGCCCCAGCGCGCGACGGCGTGCTGGTGTGGTCATGTGGGCGCGCGACGGCGTGCTGGTGTCGTCACGCCAGCAGCGCCCGGCCAATGGCGGTACTGGCGCACAGTGTCACTCTGCGGCTGTCTTCCTGTGCGTCTGCATCGTCCACATGGCCTGGCTGCAAAATGATGGCCAAGTCGGGCTGCGGCAGCATGCCTTCGGCCTTCTCGGGCCATTCGGCCAGCTTCAGGCCGGGTTGGGCGAACAGGTCGCGAAAGCCGGCGTCCAGCCACTCGCGCGGGTCGTTGAAACGGTAGAAGTCGAAATGCGAAATGGCCAGGTCGCCGACCTGATGCGGTTCCAGCACGGCATAGGTGGGGCTCTTGATGCGCCCGGCCACGCCCAAAGCCCGCAGCAGATGGCGCACCAGCGTGGTCTTGCCAGCGCCCAGCGGGCCTTGCAGGCTGATGAAGGCATCGCGCAGCTCTGGTCGGGCAGCCAGTTGCTCAGCCCAGGCTTGGCAGTCGGCTTCTCCGTGCCAGTGCAGGCGGCGTGTTTCTAGAATCGGTGCATGCAGCGTCAGCATCAATCCGCGGGCTTATCGAATACGCAACTGCTGGCGCAGGTGCAGGGGTGGGCGCATGCGTTGGGATTCTCCCAGATCGGTGTGGCCGACATCGATTTGTCCGCGGCCGAAGCGGGGCTGCTGGCCTGGCTGGCGGCGGGCTTTCATGGCGAGATGGCGTACATGGCCGCGCATGGCCTGCGCCGCGCGCGTCCGGCCGAACTGGTGCCCGGCACCGTGCGCGTCATCACCGCGCGCATGAACTACCTGCCCGAAAGCGCCGGCGCCGACTGGGTGGCGCAGGAACAAGCGCGTTTGTTGCAGCCGGGCGAGGCCGTCGTTTCGGTCTATGCCCGGGGCCGCGACTATCACAAGGTGATGCGCCAGCGGTTGCAAAAGCTGGCGCTGCAGTTGCAGCAGGCGGTAGGCCCGTTCGGGCACCGCGTGTTCACTGATTCGGCCCCCGTGCTGGAAGTCGAGCTGGCGGCGGGCAGCGGCATCGGCTGGCGTGGCAAGCACACCCTGGCCTTGCACCGCGAGGCCGGTTCGATGTTCTTCCTGGGCGAGATCTATGTCGACTTGGCGTTGCCACTGACACCCCCCGTAGAAGAACACTGCGGCACTTGCCAGGCCTGCATCACGGCCTGCCCCACGCAGGCCATCGTCGCGCCGTACCGGCTCGACGCGCGACGCTGCATCAGTTATTTGACGATTGAACACGCTGGTGCCATCGACCCCGAACTGCGGCCCCTGATCGGCAACCGCATCTATGGCTGCGACGACTGCCAGCTGGCCTGCCCCTGGAACAAGTACGCGCAGCGCGCTGCACTGCCAGACTTCGACGTGCGCCCGGGTCTGGACCAGCCGCGGCTGCTGCAGTTGTGGGCCTGGGACGAGGCCACTTTCCTGCACCAGACCGAAGGCAGCGCCATCCGCCGCATCGGCTTCCAGCGCTGGCGGCGCAATCTGGCCGTGGCGTTGGGCAATGCCAGGCGTGGAGCAGTTGGCGAAGACGGTGGCTCAGACGCTGACCTGGTCGGTCACGCAGACGGTGCCTCAGTCGGTCACGCAGACGAACGCGCGGCCATCACGGCTGCGCTGCAGGCGGCATGGCCTTCAGCCGACGCGCTGGTGCAGGAGCACATCAACTGGGCCCTGGCCTGATTCAGCCTGTCACGCCAGCCAGCCCAGCAGGGCCAGCGCCAATGGCAAGCCGGCCATCGCGATCAGGGTCGACAGGGTCACCAGCCCGCTGACAAAGGCGCCGTTGCCGCCCATGCGCACCGCCAGCACGTAGGCACTGGAAGCGGTCGGCAGTGCGGCAAAAGCCACCACCACGGCCTGCTGCTCGGGCGGCAGCGGCAGGGTCAGCACCAAGACGATGGCAAACAGAGGCAGCACCGCATGGCGTATGCCCAGGAAAGCTGCGGCCAGGCGGGGTGCGTCGCGCAGCGCGCCCATTTGCAGGCCGGCGCCGACCGCCATCAGCCCCAGCGGCAGCGCAGCGGCACCCACGCGTGCCAGCATCGTCGAAACAAGTTCCGGCAACTGCAGGCCGAGCAGATTGCACAGCAGACCACCGCCGGTGGCCAGGATGAGCGGGTTGCGCGCCAGTTCATGCGCGATGCGGTGCCCGCCCTGGCGCGCCATCGGCCAGACTGCGGCAACGTTGCACAGCGGCACGCATACCGCCACCAGCAAGGCCGTCCAGGCCACGCCTGCGGTGCCGGCCAGACGCTCAGCCAGGGCCAGAGCGACATAGGAATTGAAGCGAAAGGCCGTCTGCGCGCCCGAGGCATGCAGCATGGCGTCCACGCCACGCACCCGCGCCAGCCCGTAGGCCAGCGCGATGCCGGTGCCCACGATCAGCAGGCCGCTGCCCACCAGGGGCAGGGCGGCCATCGGCTGCACCGGGTTGCGCACGATGGCGTAGAACAGTAGGGCCGGGAACAGCACGTAATAGACGAGCTTTTCGACCCCGTCCCAGACCGGCCGGATCAGCATAGTGTGCCGGCACAACAGCCAACCCAGACAGATGAGCAAAAAGTCTGGCAGCAGCAGCATCGGGTTGACCATGCGACGAGTCTGCCATCGGGCGGCGGGCCGGCCTTGGCGGGTACTACCATCGACAGTTATGCAAAAGCTCCCCCAGGCCTTGTTGTTGGCCATCGCGGCAGTTCTCTGTGCACCTGCCCTGGCCCAGGGCGCCCCTGTTGCCCGCGTGCAGGTTGAGGGCCAGTGGTTCGAAGGCCAGGCCGAAGTGGCTGGCACGGCCTTGCGCTTGAACGGCACCGGTATTCGGGCCGTGGCCTGGTTCAAGGGCTATGCCGCGGGGCTTTACCTGCCGTCTGCTGCCAGCACGCCGGAACAGGCGGTCGAGATGCCGGGCCCGAAGCGGATACAGATTCGCATGCTCAACGACGTGCCGGCCGAGGAGTTCGTCAAGGCGCTGAACAAGGGTGTGGCGCGCAACGTCACGCCGCAGGAACTGGCGGCCCTGCAGGACGGCCTGGCCCAGTTCGCGCGCCAGGTGGGTGCGCTGAAACAGGTCAAGACGGGCGACGTTGTCAACCTTGACCACGAACCAGGTCGGGGTTTGCTGATGCGTGTGAATGGCACACTTCGCGGCGACCCGATCGCTGGCGACGACTTGTTTGCCGCTGTGCTGCGGTCGTTTGTGGGCCAGCGCCCTTTTGATGAAAAACTGAAAGCCGGGCTGCTGGGCCGCAAAGGCTGACAGACCCTGGCCTGTGCTAACCAACGCCGACCTTTGGAGACACCGTGAACCGACGCCACCACTTGCTTGCCCTGGCCGCAGCCCTGCTTGCCGCCCACACCGCCGCCCATGCCCAGGCTTACCCCAACAAGCCGGTGCGGCTGGTCGTGCCCTTTGCGCCAGGCGGGACGACCGACATCATTGCCCGCGTCGTGGCCGAGAAGGCCAACGCCGCGCTCGGCCAAAACTTGCTGGTGGAAAACAGGGGCGGTGGCGGTGGTTCGATCGGTGCGCTGGAACTGATCAAGTCGGCACCCGATGGCTACACGCTGGGAATGGGCACGGTGTCCACCACCGCCTCGAACCCGGCGATCAACAAGAAGATCGGCTACGACCCGCTGACCGACTTCACGCCCATCATCAATATCGCCGCCACGCCGAACGTGATTGCCGTGCACCCCAGTTTTCCGGCGCGCGACTACAAAGGCTTCCTGGCCGAGTTAAAGAAGAGCCCGGGCAAGTACAGCTTCGCCAGTTCGGGCACCGGCGGCATCGGCCACCTGCAGATGGAGCTGTTCAAGAGCTTGTCGGGCACCTTCATTACCCACATTCCTTACCGCGGCGCGGGCCCGGCGCTGAACGACACCGTGGCCGGCCAGGTGCCCATCATCTTCGACAACCTGCCGTCGGCTCTGCCCTTCATCCGTGACGGACGGCTGATCGCCATCGTCGTGGCCGCGCCCAACCGGCTGTCCCAGTTGCCCAACATCCCGACCTTCAAGGAAATGGGTCTGGAGCCCGTGAACCGCATGGCCTATTACGGCATCGTGGGCCCGAAAGGCTTGCCGAAGGACATCGTCGACAAGGTCGCCGCAGCCATCAAGCGCACGGCTGAACTGCCCGACGTTCGGAAGCGCATCGAAGACACTGGCTCGGTGATGATCTTGAATACGCCGGAAGAATTCGCGCGCCAGATCCGGGCCGAGTTCGATGTCTACAAGAATGTCGTGGCGAGCCAGAAGCTGGTTTTGGAGTAGACGTGTCTGCGGGCGTCGACAGCCGGGCGGCGATCGACCGCTTCGTCGACGCCTTGTGGATCGAAGACGGGCTGTCGCCGTTGACGCTGGCGGCCTACCGGCGCGACCTGCAGTTGCTGGCCGACTGGCTGGCCGGCCAGACCGATAAGCCAGGTTCGGCTGGCAAGCCCGCCGAACCAGCCCAGGCCGGCGATCTCGCCAACGCCGAAATTTCGCTCAACCCAGGCAAAAGCCTGGACGCCTGCATCGAAGCCGACCTGCTGGCCTTTGCCACGCTGCGCCATGCCAGCACGCGCGCCACCACGGCGAACCGTCGGCTGAGCGTCTTCAGGCGCTACTTTCGCTGGGCGCTGCGAGAGCGACGCATCGGCCGGGACCCGACCCTGAAGTTGCTGGCCGCGCGCCAGCCGCTGCGGGTGCCCAAGTCGCTTTCAGAAGCGCAGGTAGAGAGCCTGCTGGCCGCCCCCGATGTCGATCAGCTGCTGGGCCTGCGCGACCGCAGCATGATCGAGCTGATGTACGCCAGCGGCCTGCGGGTGAGCGAACTGGTGGGGCTGAAAACCGTGCAGCTGGGCCTGAACGAGGGCGTGCTGCGTGTGCTGGGCAAAGGCGCGCGCGAACGGCTGGTGCCTTTTGGCGCAGAAGCCCAGGCCTGGCTGGAGCGCTATCTGCGCGAGGCCAGGCCGGGCATCCTGCAAGGCCAGGCGAGCCAGGCGCTGTTCGTCACGGCACGTGGCGAAGGCATGACGCGGCAGATGTTCTGGCGCCTGGTCAAACGCTATGCGTTGCTGGCGGGTGTGACGGCATCTTTGTCGCCGCATACCTTGCGCCATGCCTTTGCCACCCATCTGCTGAACCACGGCGCCGACCTGCGGGCGGTGCAGATGCTGCTGGGTCATGCCGACATCGGCACGACGACGATCTACACCCATGTGGCGCGTGAACGCTTGCGGGCCCTGCATGGTCAGCACCACCCGCGCGGCTGAAGTTGAATGAAAAAAGCCGACCCTTGGGTCGGCTTTTTCTGACGGTGTGAACCGATCAGAAGTTGTGGCGGACGCCAGCAGCAATCGAACTGGCCTTCAGCGCGTTGCCGTTACGGTCGGTCGCGCCGAAGTAGCTGAAAGCACGGCTGTTGTCAGTCACCGTGTAGAAGCCGTAGAGCTTCGTACGCTTGCTCAGGTTGTAGTTGTAGCCAAACGTGTATTGGCTGGCGTCGCTATTCCTGATCTGGCTCCAGTCGTCAGCTGAACCGTAGTTCAAATGGAACTCTGAAGCACCGATGGTGTACATGCCCGACAGACGGTAGGCGTCGCGCTTGCCTAGAGTGGCAACGTCGCTCTTCTGGTAATAGCCACCCAGCAAAAAGGCGCCGATCTCGTAATTGGCGCGGATGGCGAACTGGTTGTCCTTGGTGCCGGCCTGCCGTTCGTAGCCGAAGCCCAACTGCAGGGCGCCCAAGTTGTAGTTCAGCGCCAGGTTGGCAACCTTGTTGGTGATGGCCGAACCTTCAGCCGCAGACACCGAGACTTCAGCTGTCAGGCCACCCAAGCTGGGGGTGGTGTAGCTGATCGTGTTCGAGCCATTGGTCAGGTACGTGTACAAGAAGTCAGAAGACGTGCCGGTGTCGTGGTTGTGGAAGCTGATGTAGTCGGCAGTCGCGTAGTACGCAGCGCTGGTCAGGCGTCCGAGCTTGATCGAGCCGAAACCACCCGAAAGACCGACGTACGAGTCACCACCCCAGAACGGAGTGGCAGACGTGCCGGTGTCTGCGTTGAAGCGGTGCTCAAGGAAGAACTCGGCCTTCAACCCACCGCCTAAGTCTTCAACGCCCCTGAAGCCCAGGCGCGATGCGTTGTTCTGCATCACCCGCTGGGTACCGACGGCACCGATGTTCTTTTGTGATTCCAGGGTGGTATTCAGGCGGCCGTAAATGGTGACGCTCGATTGAGCCGACACGGTTCCGGCGGCCAGCAAAGCCACGGCGGCAACGAAATAAGTCTGTTTCATGGTGTTCCTCGCTAGGTGATCGAAACTTGCGGAGGACTTCACGGTTACCCATGGGCCCAACGACTAAGCCAGTTTACGGGCTGACCCCGTGAAAACCCGATCAGTGACATCGAGGAGTGCAAATGGGGGGGTTTTTCGCAGCTTTCCCGCAACACATGCCTATGGCCGCCAAAGTGCCGCCATCCGAAGCGCCGTTCAGCGGCCACGCAGATGCGCGGGCGCTTCCAGTTTCTTGGCCAGCACAGTGAGCGTGAGCGTCAGCACCAGGTACACCAGGGAAATGGCGAGGTACGGTTCCCAATAGCGCGAATAGGCGCCTGCCACCGTGCGCGCTGCCAGGGCCAGTTCGGCCAAGCCGATGGCCGATACCAGCGACGAGTCCTTGATCAGCGTGATGCCCTCGTTCACCAGGGCCGGCATCATTCGGCGGAAAGCCTGCGGCAGCACGACGAAACGCATGGCCTGAGCATGCGTCAGGCCAACGCTGTAGGCGGCTTGCGTTTGACCGCGGTGGATGCTAAGGATGCCGGCGCGAAAAATCTCGCTGATGTAGGCGCCGGCGTTCAATGAAAGCGCGACGCAACCCGACAGGAACGCGCCGTGTTCCTGCCGGAACTGCCGGGCCAGGTCGCCCGACAGCAGCAGGCCGTGGTCGGCGTGCACCAACGCTGGCATCAGCGCGAAGTGCACCAGCAGAATCTGCACGAATAGCGGCGTGCCGCGAAAGAACGTGACGTAGGCCGTGACCACCGCCCGCGCCGCGAACAACAACACACGCCCTGGCGCAGTCGCTGGCCGCGGGGCCTCGGCCGAGGTGCTGACCAGCCCGGCCAGCGTGCCCAGCACCAGCCCGACGCCGATGGCTACCAGCGTGAGCTTGATCGTCATCCACAGCCCGCTGACGAACAGCGGGCCGTAGCCGGCCAGGATCTCCCAGCGAAGATCCATCGAGCCGGTTTACTTCGATGCCGCTGAAGCTGGGGCTGTTGCAGCCGCCGCAGCTGCCGTCGGGGCGCCGAAATACTGGGCGTAGATCTTGTCGTACATGCCGTCGGACTTGATACCGGCCAGGCCCTGGTTGATCAGGGTCTGAAGTTCGGTGTTGCCCTTCTTCAGTGCCACGCCGTACTGCTCGGGCACGAAATCGGCATCGCTGACGGTCTTGAACTTGCCGCCCGGGTTGTTGGCCACGTAATGCACGACCACGCCGTTGTCGGCCACGACCGCGTCGACGCCACCGGATTCAAGTTCCTTCAGCGCCAGCGGGGTGCTCTCGAAGCGTTTGATGTTGGTGCTGTTCTTGCCCAGCAGCTTTGTCACGGCTTCGTCGCCCGTGGTGCCGGTCTGTACGCCCACCTTCAGTTTCTTGAGGTCAGCGAACTTCGCGACCTTGCTGTCTTCCTTGACCGCGATCAGCTGCGCGGCGTCGAAGTACGGGTCGCTGAAGTCCATGGTCTGCTTGCGTTCTTCGGTGATGGTGACGGCCGAGATGATCATGTCCCGGTCGCCCTGGCCCAGCGCATTGAAGATGCCTTCCCAGGGAGTGTTGATGAACTTCACCTCGAAGCCGGCCTTGGCGGCCACGGCCTTCAGAACGTCGATGTCGAAGCCAACGATCTCGCCCCTTTCGTTCTGGCTTTCAAAGGGCGCATAGGCCGCATCGGTGCCGACGGTGTAGACCTTCACGGGCGCCGGTGCCGGAGCCGATGCAACGGCTGCAGGCGGCGGCGCTTCTTCCTTCTTGCCGCAGGCAGAGAGGAAGAGACCGGCAGCAGCAAGGCCGGCCAGCTGCAGGAAACGACGGGTGTTCAGAGCGGTCATGTGGGTTCCACCAAGGGGGAAAAACGGTGCCGAAGTGTAATGCGCAGGCCGCCCGAACCCACCGGATTCGTGACCGGTTCACGCAGGCTCTGGACGGGGCGAAGCGTCTGCAGCCAGCGCAGTAATTTCCATGTCCGTAAAACCTGCAGCGCGGCGGGCACTGTCGTTGAACGGTGGCCGCAAGCGCGGCGCCTGGTGGCGTGCCGTCAGCAGCGCGTAGTGCGCGACAGGGTCCAGGCCATCGCGTTCGCACAGCCAGCGGTACCAGTGGTTGCCGATGGCCACATGGCCGATTTCATCGCGCAGGATGATGTCCAGAATGGCCACGGCCCGCATGTCGCCGGCCTTGGCCAGCTTGGCCTGCATGGGCGGCGTGGCATCCAGGCCGCGCGCTTCCAGCGTGCGCGGCACCAGGGCCATGCGCGCTGTGATGTCGCCTGCCGTGCGCTCGGTCATGGTCCAAAGGCCGTCGTGCGCCGGGTGGTCGCCGTAGGCGCAGCCCAGGCTGGCCAGGTGTTCGGTCAGCAGGCCGAAATGCAGGGCTTCTTCGGCGGCCACACGCTGCCAGTCGCGGTAATACGCCTCGGGCATCTGGGCGAAGCGCCAGATGGCGTCCAGGGCCAGGTTGATGGCGTTGAACTCGATGTGCGCCACGGCGTGCAGCAGGGCCGCGCGCCCGGCAGGTGTGAACGGGCTGCGGCGCGGCACTTCCGTCGCTGGCACCAGCGGCGGCCGCGCCGGGCGGCCGGGCAGAGTGCGCAGAGACATCAACACAGCCTGGGTGTCGACAGCCCACGGCGTGCCACCCAGCGCCCTGGCAGCAGCAGCCTTGGCGGCTGGGTCGTCGATGCACAGCACGGCCAGGGCACGGGTTCTTAACTCCATCCCTAGAATTATCGGCTTCGACAGCAGGCCCTCTGGGGCGGAGACTTGTTTCTTGGCGATCTACCAACTCGGGGACGATGTGCCCCAACTCGCTGCGGGCGCCTGGGTGGCCGACAGTGCACAGGTCATCGGCCGCGTCTGGCTGGGCGAACAGGCCAGCGTCTGGTACGGCGCGGTGCTGCGCGGCGACAACGATCCGATTCGCATCGGCGCGCGCAGCAATGTGCAGGACGGCAGCGTGCTGCACACCGACATCGGCAGCCCGCTGACGCTGGGCGACGACGTGACCATCGGCCACCAGGTCATGCTGCATGGGTGCAGCATCGGCGACGGTTCGCTCATCGGCATTCAGGCGGTGGTCTTGAATGGGGCGCAGATCGGCCGCAACTGCCTGGTTGGCGCGGGCAGCGTGGTGACCGAAGGCAAGGTCTTCCCGGACGGGTCGCTCATCGTGGGCAGCCCGGCCAAGCTGGTGCGGGTGCTCGACGATGCCCACATCGCCCGCATGCGCTCTGGCGCAGCCCATTACGTGCACACCGCGCGCCGCCACGCTGCGCAACTGAAAAGAATAGCCTGATGTCCGAGCTGACCAAGTTCTTGTTCGAAGGACTGCCGGTGCGCGGCATGCTGGTGCGCCTGACCGACAGCTGGCAGGAAGTGCTGCGCCGCCGCGCGCCCACCGGCGCCTACCCGCCTGAGGTGCGCAGCCTGCTGGGCGAAATGCTGGCGGCGGGCAGCCTGATGCAAGGCAACATCAAGTTCAACGGCGCTCTGGTGCTGCAGCTGCATGGCGACGGCCCGGTGAAGCTGGCAGTGGCTGAAGTGCAGGCCGACCAGCGCTTTCGCGCCACCGCCAAGGTGGTGGGCGACGTGCCGGCCGGGGCGCAGCTTGAAGCCCTGGTGAACGTGCATGGCCAGGGCCGCTGTGCCATCACCCTGGACCCGCAAGACCGCCAGCCCGGCCAGCAGCCTTACCAGGGCGTGGTGGCGCTGCATGGCGACCAGCGCGAACCGCTGCAACAGTTGTCGCAGGTGCTGGAACATTACATGCTTCAAAGTGAACAGCTCGATACGCGGCTGGTACTGGCCGCCAACGACGAGATCGCGGCCGGGCTGCTGATTCAGCGCCTGCCGGTGGAAGGCAGTGGCAATCTCGAGGGCAGCACGCGCCGCAACGAAGACGATATCGGCCTGAGCGAGGGCTTCAACCGCATCGCCATGCTGGCCGCCACGCTGACCAGCGAAGAGTTGCTGAGCCTGCCGGCTGAACGCATCCTGCACCGCCTGTTCTGGGAAGAAACCTTGCGGGTGTTCGAGCCCGAACGTCCCCGCTTTGCCTGCACCTGTTCGCGCGAACGGGTGCAGGGCATGTTGCGCGGTCTGGGGCGCGAGGAAAGCGACAGCCTGATCGCCGAACGTGGCCTGGTCGAGGTGGGCTGCGAGTTCTGCGGTGTGCAATACCGTTTCGACGCTGTCGACGTGGGCGAGATGTTCACCCCTGTGCTCGACCAGCCGCCGTCCAGCCCGGCCGTGCAATAAGGCGGGCTGGCTCGGGTTCCCGCGGGTTTGTCAGCGCGGCTGAACAGTGGCGTGAGGAAGCCGCTTGCAGGCTGGATCATCGCAAAGCTCGCAGCGCCACTTGCGGGCCAGCGCTTCTGATGGGCGGTCTTGCAGCCGCGTGAACAGGCTGCCCGAACGGGGGCTGGGGCCGGGTCTGGGTGCAGCCTGGCGCGTCAGCGGTAGAAGCGGCGTTTGCGGCATTCGCGGGATTCGCGGCATTTGCCGCATTAGCGGTATTCGCCCCATCAGTGGCGCCAGCGCATCCACAGCCGCTTCCAGGCGTGCCGCGCCCGCGCCGGCCACCAATGCCCAGGGCAGGCCGTGGTTGCTGAGCCATTCGCGCAGCAGCGCGTCCACCGGTTCGCGCACGTGCGGACCGTCGCGCTGCAGACCGTCTGCCACCCACGGCAGGTCCAGCGCGGTCAGCAAGGTGATGGCCATGCGCCGGTGCAGTGCCACGGCCCGGGCCTGCAGGCTGTCGTCACCGAAGATCATGCGGCTGTAAACAGCCGTCATCAGCGCTGTGGTGTCGCAAACGACGATATCGTGCGTGGCCGCCGCCGCCGTAATGCGTTCGTGCTGGCCGCGCACGATTGCCGCCTGTTCATGCGCTTGCGGGGTGCGGCCGACGTGGTCGCACCATTCGCGCAGCAGTTCGGGCACCCAGGCCACACGCAGGCCGGTGTCGCGGGCCAGGCGCGGGGCCAGGGCGCTGGCCAGTTGGGTCTTGCCGGTACTTTCGGCGCCCACGATGGCGATGCACAGGCCCGTTGTCATCGGCCCTCTGCCGAACTTGCCAGCCTGGCCTGCCAGGCGCGCCAGCCCACGACCGAGAGCACGGCGAACACGGCGTAAAGCGCAGCCGTCAGCCACAGCGCCTTGTAGGCGAACAAACCGATGCTGAACAGGTTGACGGCGGCCCAGACAGCCCAGTTTTCGACCAGCTTGCGCGCCAGCAGCAACTGCCCCGCAATGCTGCCCACGGTGGGCAGGGCGTCGAGGTAGGGCACGTCGCTGTCGGTGGCCCGCGCCAGCAGCGTGCCCAGCAGGGGCCAGGCGGCCAGCGTGGCTGCCAGAACCGCCCAGCGCTGTTGCGTGCTCAAGCGGTGCACACGCAGCGCCTGTCCGTCGTTGCCGCAGCCGCGCAGCCACTGCCACCAACCCCAGCCCGCCAGCGCCACGAAGACCAGCTGCAGACCGGCTTCGCCGTAGAGCTTGAAGTCGGCAAACAGCAGGCCGTACATCAGTGAACTGACGATGGCCAGCGGCCAGGCCACCGGGTTGACGCGCAGGTTGGCCACCACCATGGCCAGTGCAATGACCACCGCCACCAGCTCCAGCCAGGTCACCGGGCTGCCCAGCAGGGAAAAAGCCGGCGTCAGCCAGGGCCGTGCAGCAGTCAGCAGTCCTTCGAGCACAGATTGCAACCAAGCTTCCTGCCGCGGGCCCGGCGCTGCCGCTCCGCTAGCGGGCGGACACACGGGTCGGGTGAGCCTGCGCCGAGCGAGCGCCTTCGCGCTTGCGAGTGGCTGCTAAACGCCTCTCGGCCTGCAAGCCGAAAGGCAGCGAGCGCCAGCGCGCTTGGGGGCACCATGTCAGGGCCGCTTGGGCAGCACCTGAACCAGGATCTCGTCGGGCTTGACCATACCCAGTTCTGCGCGCGCCTTGTCTTCCACCATTTCCAGGCCGTCCTTCAGGTCGGCCACCTCGGCCGACAGGCGCTCGTTGCGCACTTGCGCCTGAGCGTTGGC